>CAYJTI010000001.1:0-23038 GCA_964373135.1 uncultured bacterium
ATTCACGTGGGGTTTGGTCCGTTCAAATTTTTCCTTGGCCATCTGGGTGCCCTCCCTCTTTCTAATCGCTCCAGTTAATCTTCATTAAGGCTCGGAACTTCTCATCGTGGCAACAGCTGCTGCCCGGAATTGAACCGGGGACCCCGTCCTTACCAAGGACGTGCTCTACCGTCTGAGCTACAGCAGCCCGTCAGAGCGTAACTCCATAAAGCTACGCTTGTGCCGGGCTTTCTCCTTGAAAATAGAAGACAGTCCCTACCTGTAAGAAAGGGAGACTATTCTATTTAAGGATCGGCAGGTGTCAAGCCACTTTTTAGGACTACTTTGGCCCGTTCCTTGCATACCCTTGGCGGGCCTCAATCAGCGGCTGGAGGGAATCGGCGCCTCCGCCCCGCCACTTCGTGGCGGGACTCCGGTCGGCCGCTCGCCCCGCAAATCCAACGCTCCTCGACGTCGCGTTGTGCGGGGCTCTCTTCGATTCCCTTTGGTTGCAAAAGCGGCTGGAGGGAATCGAACCCTCGACTCGAGCTTGGAAGGCTCGGGCATTACCACTATGCAACAGCCGCAATAGGTAATCTCAATAGCCGCAACGGCCAGTGGCGTGGGAAGTATACTCACATGAAAATATTCTCGCAACTTTTCTCTCGCATCTTATAATGGTGCCTTCGTATGCCTCAGCTCATTCTCCTTCGCCACGGCGAATCCCAGTGGAACTTGGAAAACCGCTTCACCGGATGGATTGACATCTCCTTGTCAAAAAGGGGAGAGGAGGAAGCAAGGGAAGCGGGACGCAAGTTAAAATCCTTTCAGATTGATCTGGCCTTCACCTCGGTCTTGAAACGGGCGGTCGACACACTCCATCTCGCTCTCGATGCCGCTCAAAAAAAGGGAATCCCTATTACAAAAAACCGGGCCCTCAACGAAAGACATTACGGAGAGCTCCAGGGCCTGAATAAGGAGGAGACTGCAAAAAAGTTTGGGAAGGAAAAGGTCCACCTGTGGCGGCGGAGTTACGACGTCGCCCCGCCCGGCGGCGAAAGTTTAAAGGACACAGCCGCCCGAACTCTCCCCTATCTCCGAGACTTCATCCTCCCGGAGGTCCGAGCGGGAAAAAATATCCTCATCTCGGCCCATGGAAACAGCCTCCGCTCGATTGTCATGGAACTTGAAGAGTTAACGCCCGAAGAAATCCTCAAAGTCGAAATCCCGACCGGCATCCCGATCGTCTACGAATTGGACAGAAATCTCAAAATCATTTCCAAAAAGAGTCTTTAGAGCCAATGAAGACAGGCTCGATCGGCCTCTTGACCGCCTTTTCCCCCGAAGTCTTCCGGAGTGAATACTTCACCCGCATCATCTCGGGGATCATCGACGCGCTCCGTCCCACCCTGTATGACCTTAAATTCATTATGGTCCGTGACGAAGAGAGTGCCGAGGGCTCCGAGAAAATCTTAAAGGAACATGCGATCGACGGACTCCTCCTCCTGACGTGGCGGATTCATCCCCGCTTTATCGAAGAGGCCCAGGTGGGATACAAAACGCTCCCGATTGTTGTCATCAATGACTACCTGCCCGAGATGAAGGCCAATATTGTCTACGCGGACGCCGGCGCCGGGACGCGTTTGGCGATGCACTACCTCCTGAACCGGGGATTCCGGAGGATGGGCATGCTTCAAGGTCCGGATGAGGCCTCGCTTGACGCGCGCGAAAGGGAGAAGACCCTGCGCGCATTCTTAAGAGAGCGGGCCCTCGAATTGGATCCTTCCCACTTTAAGAAGTGCGATTATTTTTTTGAAGAGGACGGCTACCTAAAAACGCTTGAAATGATCCAGACCGCCAAAACGCTTCCCCGGGCCCTTCTCTGTTTTAATGACGACCTGGCCCTGGGAGCGCTCCGCGCCTTTCAGGAGGAAAAAATTTCCGTGCCGCACGAGGTGGCGGTGATTGGCTTTGACGGGATTGAGCGGGGGAAATACTCCCATCCCCCGATTACGACGATTCGTCAGCCTCTGGAACAGATGGGACGAGAGATGGTGAAAGTTGTAATTGGCCTGATTCGGGGGGAGCTTCAGGCGCCGGTTCAGGTTCGGTTTGAACCGCAGCTGGTGATTCGGCAGTCGGCGTAACGCGGGCGGGAGCCGGCTCGGGTTCTTCCGCAATCCCGGCCCGCTTGAGAATTTCCCAGTTTACGATTTCAACGATCCCGGCGACCCCTTTCACATTGCGGTAAAGTTCCCGATCGAGCCCGAGCTCGACGGTCTCCTGGAGCGGCTCGGCGTCGGCCAAATTCGTGTAAGTCACCGAAGCGAGCGTCAGGGTGAGCTCGTCGATCGCCTCCCGCAGGCCGGGGCCGGATGTTGGCGCCGGAAGGTTAAGAATTCCTTTTTCATTTCGGAGAAGCCGGACCTCGTCAAACTCAAGTTCGAGGTTTTTGAGATCGATGAAACTTGTGAGGGTCGCCGGCGGGAGATAAGTCACCTTCGCTTCCCTGACCCTCGCCATTTCACCGGAAGGAAACCCAGAGGGATTCAAAAGGCGAAGCTCCTTGATCGAAAACCGAGGCTGTGTCAAACTGAAGTCAAGCTTGCCCACCTTCACCGGAACGCCTACTTCTCGAGCCAGGGAGATCTCGATCAAACGGCCGGCGAGTTTCGGAAGGAGAAAAATTGCCGCCATGACAAGCAGAAGAATAATCAGAACCAATAAGCCAAGAATTTTGGCGGGGCTGGTGGACTTGCGCTGGACCGTACTTCGTGTCATAAGGCAGATACTCTAATGAAAGAACTCCGCCGATTCAAGCCCGATTGTCAACGCCTCTCGGACCACCTTCGCCGCCTTTCCAAGGAGAGAAATTTTGAAACCACGCCTCAGGCCTTGGCCGAGGTTGAGTCCTACCTTCAAAATGAACTTCGCTCCCAAGGTTTCCACCTGAGGAAATTTCCCTTTGCCTTCGCCGGAGAGAACTTTTCCAACCTCATCGCTTCTTTCGAGGAAAATCCCCGTCGTCCCCGCCTCATTGTGGGCGCTCATTTTGACTCGGTCCCGGGATCGCCCGGTGCGGACGACAATGCCTCCGGCGTCTCCGCCCTCCTGGAGGCCGCCCGAATCTATTCGGAGGCTGTGAAAGAAGGAAAAATCTCGCCCGAACGTTCTCCTGTTTCGGTCGAATTCGCCGCGTTTAACATTGAAGAATACGGAATGATCGGAAGCCGGGCCTACGCGCAGAAATTAAAAAAGGAACGGGTCCCGGTCTTTGGAATGCTTTCTCTGGAGATGATTGGCTGTGCCTCGCAAGAGAAGGGGTCGCAGAAAATGCCCTTCTTTCTGAAACCTTTTTACCCCAAGGTGGGAAATTTCATCGGCTTGGTGGCGAATACAAAATCAAAATCTTTTCTTCAGAAAGTGGAAACCATCTTTCGAGGGACCGAGGGCCTCCCCGTCGAATCGCTCACCCTCCCCGCAAACGGCTGGATCTTCCCTGAAGCACGCTTGAGCGACCACTCCCCTTTTTGGGATGCGGGCTTTCCCGCACTCCTCGTGACCGACACCTCTTTTTTCAGAAATCCCCATTACCACACAGAAAGCGACCGAATCGAAACGCTCAACCTCGATTTCCTAGCCCGCGTGACCGAGGCGGCGGCCGGGACCGTGCTGGAGTTGGCCCGCGAAAAGAACGCTCGCAATTCCTAAGAGGACGAGTGCCGTCATAAAAGCTTGACGATCGACGTAAGCGGCAAGGTAAAGCGAGGTCAAGGCCCCAAGCACCGGGATTAAAATCGGAACCTTAAAGGAAGGGGCAGATTCACCCCGCCGAAGTTTCAGGATGACGAGCGACAAGTTCATCAGGAAGAAGACCGTCAGGAGAAAAAGACTTGTCGATTGCGCCAAAACCGTGAGCGTCCCCGTCAAGGCGAGGGCCAGGGCAAGCAAGAGAACAACCACGATCGCACAATCCGGCGTGTGGCGGACCGGATGGACGTGGGCCAAGAAGGAGGGGGCGAGGCCCTCTTTCGCCATTCCATAGAGGAGGCGCGAGCCCATCACGAAATTGACCAAGGCGGTATTTGTCACGGCGAACAAGGCAATGAGCGTGAAGAGGTTCCGTGGAATCAGAGGAAACCCGCGCTCCACAACGAGCATTAAGGGAGCCGAGGAGAGGGCGAGTTCTCCGGCGGGAACCACCGAAACCGCCGCCACGGCCGCTGCCACATAAAGGCAGGCGACAATCAGAATGGAGAGGAGGATGGCACGCGGCAGGAGCTTCTCAGGTTCGTGACTCTCCTCCGCTGCCTTCACCATATCCTCAAATCCAATGAAGGCGTAGAACGCGAGGACACTTCCCTGGAAAAAGGCTTCCGGAAGGTCCTTTCCTTCCGGCGGCGTGATTTCCAAATAATTCACCCGCCCAAAAAATTTTACTCCGGCCGCAATCACCAAAAGAATCCCAAAGACTTCGACCGCCGTGCAAAAAACATTGGTCAGGGAGGACTCCTTCATTCCCAAAAAATTGACAATCGTCAAAACGAAGAAAAACGAGAGCACGATTGCCCATGGAGGAACCAGGGGCCAGAGTGCCCGGACATAGCCCGCAAATCCCTGAGAAACCACCGCCATTGAAATCACGCCCGACATCAGGACCAGGAACCCGATGAGATAGGAAAAAAAAGGAGTTCGAAACGCCTGGAGGGAGTAAAACGATTCACCGGCTGAGCGTGGGAAACGGGCACCTAACTCCGCGTAGGTGAAACCGGTGAGCGAGGCTACCACCAGGGCCGCCAGAAAGGAAAGCCAGCAGCCGCTCCCGACGAGACCGGCGATTTTTCCGATGAGGACATAAATCCCGGCGCCGAGGATGTCCCCGACCCCGTAGGCCACGAGGGAAAACAACCCGAGCGTCCGCTTCAGTTCTCCGGTCACAAACGATAAGCGGCAAGAAGGATGGCCTGACCGTAGAGAAGAAGGATCCAGATGGGGGTTCCGGCCTCAAGCGAAGCGCTTCTTTCGCGAATCACCTTCGTCACGCCGATGGCCGCCCAGATCCATCCCATCACCCGTTCCAAAAAAAGCGGATAAAACTGAAAAGCAATTCCTGCGAAGGCGACTCCCAGCCAAATCACGCCGCTCGGCCAAGCACTTAGTTTTCTCACATTCACAAGCAGCGCCTGAACCCCGCAAAGAATCAGGGCGAGGCCCAGGAGCCCTCGAAATAAAGATTCTACCCGGCCTCCCAGGAAAAGCGAGAGGCCGCCGAATAAGATGACGAGCGCCGGCCAGAGGAGGAGAGATTTCGGAACCAGGGCGCTCGACTTGGCCTCCACGAGAACCGCCGTGGCCGCCAGGGCGAGGAGGATTCCCAGCAAAAGATTCCACACCCAGGATTCTGAGATCATTGGGGCTGCTCGTGAGTCACGCAGTGAATCCCCCCCATTCCCAAGACCAAGGCTTCCGAACGAATCCCAATCACTCTTCGTTTAGGAAAAATCTCTGTGAGGGTCTTAAGCGCGGCCTCATCGTTTTTATGTCCAAAAATTGGAACGAGAACGACGCCATTGGCAATGTAGAAATTGAGATAACTCGCCGGAAGTCTCCTCCCTGGCGCTTCCAGGCGGCCCGGCATCGGGAGGGGAACCACCGTGAGCCGTCGTCCTCCCTCATCGACCGCATTTTGTAATCGCTTTAAATTTTTCCGAAGGACGGGCCCGTTTCGGTCGGAACCGTCCTTCTCCACGGCCGTCACCACCGTCGTCGGATTCACAAAGCGGGCAATGTCGTCGACGTGGCCATCGGTATCGTCTCCTTCGATTCCCTCGCCGAGCCAGAGGAAATGAGTCAAGCCAAGAAAATCGCGAAGCGCCTGTTCAATCTCTTCCTGGGAACGTCCCGGGTTTCGATTTGGATTGAGGAGGCATTGCTTGGTCGTGAGACAAGTTCCCTTTCCATTCGTGTCGATCGACCCTCCTTCCAAAACGAGGCCGGGCCGGAAGACCGGCATTCCGAGCGTTGGCTCAAGGGCCTCGGGCACCCCTTCATCCTTCGCATGCCGTCCATATTTTCCGCCCCAGGCATTGAATCCCCAGTGGACATAAGCGGTTTCGCGCAGGCTGCCTGAGCTCCTCAAGATGAAATTCGGGCCGTAATCGCGAATCCAGGCGTCAATTGTCGGAAGAGGGTAGCTGACAAGGTGCTTGCTGTCTCCTCCCCGTTTTCTCAAACGCCCGTCCACCCGCTCCCGCATCGCTTCATCCTTGACAAGGAGACAGACTTTCTCCTGGGGCAACAGGGCTTCCATCATTTGAAGATAAATCTCTTCGACCTCGGGAAGTTTTCCGGGCCACGTCTCTTCGTTGTGCGGCCAGGCGAGCCAAGTGGCTTCGTGCGGCTCCCACTCGGCACACATCCGGTAGCCAAGCTCGTGGGGGGTGCGGTTCAATGAGGGGGGTCGAGGTAGCGGGCGGCGAGTCCGCCGTAGGCGTCAATGCGGCGGTCCCGGAGAAAGGGCCAGCTCTCCCGAGTCTCTTCCACTTTGGCGAGATCGCAGTCGGCGACCAAGATTTCCTCTTGCTCGGAGCTGGCCTTGGCCACCATTTGTCCGAAGGGGTCGGCCACAAAGGAGCCGCCCCAAAATCGAATCTTCTTCTCCTTCCCCACACGATTGATGCAGGCTACAAAAACTCCGTTCGCCACGGCGTGGCTCCGCTGGATGAGTTCCCAGGCCGAATGCTGTGAGGCCCGATCTTTTTCCGGCTCTCCCTCGAGCCAGCCGATGGCCGTGGGATAAAAGAGAATCTCGGCCCCGGAGAGGGCCGTGAGGCGGGCGGCCTCGGGAAACCACTGGTCCCAGCAGATGAGCATCCCCACCCTTGCCACCCGGGTCGGGAAACTCTGGAAGCCAAGGTCCCCCGGCGTGAAATAAAATTTTTCGTAATAGCCCGGGTCGTCCGGGAGGTGCATCTTCCGATACTTCCCCAGGAGCATTCCGTCCCGGTCGATCAAGACCGCGCTATTGTGGTAGGTCCCCTCCGTCCGTTTCTCAAAGAGGGACGCGACGACAACGATCTTTTCCCTCCGGGCCGTCTCGGCGAGGCCTTCCGTGGTGGGACCCGGAACCGGCTCGGCGAGACGGAAATTCTTTTCATCCTCCGTCTGTGGAAAATAATCGGATAGAAAAAGCTCCTGGAGCGAAACGATTTGGGCGCCCCTCCGGGCCGCCTCTTTGATTCTCTCGACCGCCTTCTTGAGATTCTGTTCGGGCGCCGCCTCAGACTTCATTTGAATCAAAGCGACGCGAACGGAACGAGAAGCCCGGGACAAAGAAGATTCTACTTCGCTTGGGCCACGGCCGCCTGCCTGGCGAAAGGACAACCGGGTCCCCCCAAGGGGCAGATTTCCTTCCCAGTGGAAAAGGAGTAAACCATCAAGGCGCTGGCGGCCAGTGCCGTCGCCATCACAATCGCCCCCACCCATTGGCCCAGACTCTTGAGCGTCCCCTTTTCTTTGGACGCTTCGGCATAGACTTTGTAACCCAGCGCTAAAGCAATCAAAAGCAATCCCAGCTTCATCTCGACCTCCCTGGTTTTTGAAGTTTGCCCTGCTTCACTTGAATGAAAAGAAGGCTCGCCAGCATCACAGCCAGGCTCGCCCCCAAGAAGAGAAGGAGGAACCCGACGGCATTAAAGTGAAACGTTCCTTTCCCGAAGAAGGCGAACCCTCCTCCGCCCACTGCCAACAAAACCGTCCCGGCGCCGAAAACGAAAAAAGCCCAAAAGGCGAGGTCTCTCATTCAGATTTCGGTCCCTGCCGGAATACGCGCTCCCCTCGGGATGATGACAATGCCGTCCCGAATGGAGTAGTTCTCTCTATCCGCCTCTTGAATTTTCTTTCGATTTGCAACTACGACCCCGTCCCCAATTCGAGCATTCTTGTCAATGATGGCGCCTTGAATCAAACATTTCCTTCCGATGCCAAGATCAGGCTTGGCCCGTTCGGCCTCCTCCGACTGGTAAAAGTCAGCGCCCATCAAAACTGTCTTTCGAATCACGGTTCCCTCCCGAATCACCGAACGAAGGCCGACAATCGAGTCTTCGATTGTCGCACCCCGGAGGATGCAGCCCTCTGAAAGGAGGACATTCTTAAGGTGAGTTTCCAAAACAGTCGAGGGAGGAAGAAACCGGGCCCGGGTAAAAATCCGGCCGTTCGGCGAAAGAAAGCTAAAGGGAGGAGTTTCTTCCGTGAGTTCCAGACTCGCCTCGTAAAAGCTCCGAATCGTTCCGATATCACGCCAATAACCGTCAAAGACGTAACCGTAGGCCTTCACCTGGGGGATGGCCTTCGGAATCACCCCCCGGCCAAAATCGGTCTCATTCCCTTTCAAAAGATCAATCAGGACCTCGGCCTTGAAAACGTAAACCCCCATCGACGCCAAATAAAGATCCTTTTTACCGCTCATTCCAAATTCCCGCCGCACGCTTTCCGGAATGACAAGGTCCCGAAGATTCTCCCGAGGCGAGGGCTTTTCCTTAAAGCCGGCGATCCGGGCGTCCGCCTTGAGCCTCATAATCCCGAACTGGCCCACTTCACTTTTTTCCACGGGGACCGTTGAAATCGTCAAATCGGCTCCCTTCGCTTCATGAAAACGGAGGATTTTCTGGTAATCCATCCGGTAGATGTGGTCTCCGGAAAGAATCAGGACAAAATCACCGGGGTTAAAGCGATAGTGCGGAAGATGTTTCCGGACGGCATCGGCCGTCCCTTGGAACCAGTCCCGGTTTTCCAGGGTCTGCTCGGCCGCCAGGAGCTCGACCGAGGTTTGGTTGAAGGGCTCGTAGGGATAGGTCCGGTGAATGTGGCGATGGAGGGAGGTGGAATTAAACTGGGTGAGGACAAAGATTCGCCGGAGACCGGAATTGATGGAGTTCGAAATCGGAATATCCACGAGGCGATACTTTCCGCCGATGGGGACGGCCGGCTTGGAGCGGTGAAGGGTCAGCGGGAAAAGCCTTTTCCCTTGCCCGCCTCCCAAAATCAGAACGGTCACGGCATGATTCATCGGAGGGTTTCCCATTGGAGGTGACGCCAGAGGACCCGTCGGAAGGTGTCGTTCTCCTCCATCAAGAGGAACATCCGCCGACGGATTTTTTGAATGAAGCCTTCGCCCTTGGGATATTTCTCACGGTTCACGAAAAGATCGATTCGCCCGACGTAAGAATCAATCACTTCCGTATTCTTTCGAATTTGACACCTCAGAATCTCCGTCTCCCTCGGCGTCAAGACGCCACTTTCGGCATCCAGCGCCGGGGCCTGTGACAAGACCGGGAGTTCAAATCCGAGATGAAAGACCATCGCCTGATTTCACGAGAATATTCTCAAGCTCCCTCGTGAACTCCGATTTGGAATAAATGTGTTCGCACCCTGCCCTCAACATCTCTTGTTTCAACTCGTGGGCCACGTGCGGGAGATAGCCGATTCGAGGGACCTTGGCGAGTCTCTCATCCGCCTGAAACCCCTCGAGGAGCCGGAACGCCTCCCGCTCAAGCCCCTGACAATCCAAAATTACAAGCTGCGGCTGCCTTTCCCGGGAGGCCCCAAGGAGCCGTTCGGCCGAGTCAAACGCCCGGACTTCGAGACCGGCCGCCTGTGCGGTTTTCACAATTTTCGTCGCGAAAAAAAGATCTTTCACCAGCACGTAAATAGGTCCGGTCATTTCGGCCTAAGCTTAACCGGATTTCCACTCGGAATCAAGGGAAGCGCCCTCCGGAGGCCCGGAACTCATCTGGAGAAGTTTGTCCAACACGGCCACCTTCTCCCGGGCATCCCGAACGAGCTCCTCCGGAAAATCAATTTTTTGAAGAACCTCCCGCGCCTCCTTCCATTGACGACCCTGAATGAAGCCAAGCGCCTCTTCATACGGGCGGGCGAGCTGGGCCTGGAATTCGGGAAGATGGAGTTGAATCACTCTTTCTTTGGCGGAAAGGTCTTGCCAAAGCGACTCCCAGTCCGGGGCACTCGGCTCCGGGGAAGCCGCCTGCGCCAGAAGAACTGTTCGAATCCCCTCGTCAATCTGCGCCACTTCTTCAGGCAAGGGGGGAGACTGCACCGGTTTCGGGACTTGATTCACCCCGTCGAGCTCGCGCGTGACCTCCAGGAGGGCGGCGTTCGCCTCGTCCCAGGCCCGCCGCGTCAAGGCGCTCTGGAGATTCTCATACGACGAGCGAATTTTCTCCTCCAGGGCATAAAGGTCCTTTTCCATTAAGAGGGCGTTCATCGCGCCGATGCGGGAAAGGGTGTCGTTCACATACGGGCGAAGCATCGTGAGGACCACGCCCCGGTGCTTTTTCACATCGTTCTGGTAGATCGGAAAGTTGAGAGAGCGAATCCATTCGTCCCGGGCCTTGAGGGTTTCCTTCGCCTCAAAGGCGGCGCCGGCAGCGGCATAATGCCTTTGAAAAAGCTTCTTGAGTTTTCTCCGATAGGACCATTCGAGGGGGAGCTTGTAGTGCGCCTCTTCCCCTTTTAAGAAGAGTTCAAACTGCTTTTCATCCCACGGCGGCGTGGGGAGCCCCCGGACTCCAGGCGGCCGGAAGAGGAACCGGCGCGAAAGAATCTCCTCTTCGGCCGGGTCGACTTCGAGCTTCAATTCCAAAGTAACTTTTCGCTCAAGGATCTCCCGCTCCTCGGGAGTGAGCGCAAGCTCCGGCGCTTTCGCCCAAATCACTTGCGCATTTTGGTTCTCGATCTTCCGCAAGATTTCGTCCTGTTTCCTCAGATGCCGAACGGCCGCGAAAACGATTCCTCCTAAAATCACCGCAACAAGAATCGCCACGAGCCCAACCCGGAGTCCAGCCGCTGGGAATCCGGATTCTGACTTGAGGGAGGAAGAGGCCTGTCCTTCCTTCCCCCTCGCTCCAGCCGCTTTGTCGGTTTCCTCTTTTTCGACGGAAGTGGACCAGAAACATTTCGGACAGACCACCGACTCCTTCGGCTGGCTTTCGAAATGATGGCCGCAATGGGTGCAGACGTATCGTTCCATAGAAGGCGCCATTATCGCCGTTTTAAACCAGAATTTCTACTGCCAGCGGTCACACGAGGTAGGTCACACTTAAGTGTGACCTACTGCTGAAGCGGGATGTGCCCGTCAGGCCGAGCTCGTCAAAAGACGCTCAGCCCGCCTTCGCATCTCAAGATAGAACAAGGGACTGGAGGGCGGGAGGGAAATCTTTTCTGCCTCTAAAAAGACGTCCCGATTGCGGCCAGCGAGAAAACGGAGGTCTTCCTTCGGAAGGAACGGGAGCTCAAGACTGACGAAACCCGTAAAGAGAATCCAGAGCGCACCGGCAAACAGGAAGGCAAGCGGTCTTTTCATCAGCCCCTCGGGGAAAATTATCGGCCGTCCCCGAGAGGTCCTGGAGTCAATTTCCGAATGAAGCGGTGGGCAGGAGAGGGTTCGAACCTCTGAAGGCATAAGCCACCAGATTTACAGTCTGGCCCCGTTGGCCACTTGGGTACCTGCCCGGAAAAACAATGAAAAATTGCTTTTCAGCCGGCGGAGGGATTTGAACCCCCGACCCGCTGTTTACAAAACAGCCGCTCTACCGCTGAGCTACACCGGCATCAAATCAATGTTTCAAAACCAAACGGATGGCCTTGGGAAGATAGTCTATGAGATCGCCGGCAACAAGGGAAATTTCTCCGGTTTCCCGGACTGCAAGATCTCCGGCCAGGCCATGGAGATAAACCCCAAACCGTGCCGCCTTCGAGGGCGCGAGGCCTTGGCCGAGGAGGGCCGCGATGATTCCGGTTAAGACGTCCCCGGTCCCTCCGGTGGCCATTCCGGGGTTTCCGGTTGGGTTCACAAAGACCTGCCCGTCAGGCTCTGCAATGACCGTTCGATACCCTTTCAAAACGACGAAACTTTTTGTTTCCCGGGCCGCCTCGACCGCTCTCCTCCTCCGCTCCGAATCACTCTTGGGTTTTTTTCCTCCAAAGAGGCGGACAAATTCTCCCGGATGGGGCGTCAAGACAAGGGGGGCGGGACATTGCCTTAGAAATCGACGGCAGCCCCGAAGCGCATTCAGTCCGTCCGCATCAATCACCCCCGGGAGCCGGGAGACTTCGAGAATCCGGCGGACGAGCCGGCCTGTGCCGGGATGACGACCGAGCCCCGGTCCCAGCGCCAAAACATCCTGCGTTGTGAGAAATTTCAAAATGGCGTCAGTCCCGCTCTCCGACAAGGTTCCTTCACGAGTCGAAGGAAAGGGGCGGACCATCACTTCAGGGTGACGGCGGGCCAAAATGGAATAGACGGTGTCCGGACAACCGAGCGTGACCAGCCCTGCGCCCGCCCGAAGGGCGGCAAAACTCGCAAGGGCCGCCGCTCCTGTGTAGCCTTGGGAGCCGGCCAAAATAAAAATTCGCCCAAAATCATTTTTGTTCGCCCGCCTCGAGCGGCGCTTCCAAGTCACGCGAATTTCCCGCTCAAGCTTTAAGTCGCGCATCGCCCTCTCATCTCCTGAACCGCCTTCCTCATCCCCACGACAAGGGAGCGGGCCACAATCGCGTGGCCGATATTCAGTTCCCGAACGTAAGGAAGCCTTGCCACGGCCCGTGTATTTTCATAATCGAGGCCGTGGCCGGCGTGGACCCGGAGTCCGAGGCGATGCGCTTCAACCGCCGCCTTTCGGAGCCGGAGGAGTTGGGACTTCTTCCGCTTTTGATTCGCGTTGGCGTAAGCCCCGGTGTGAAGTTCGACGGCGTCGGTCCCCACCTCTTTGGAGGCGCGGACTTCACGAATCGCGGGATTAATGAAAAGACTCACTTCGATTCCTCTTTTCTGGAGAGCCGGTATCACCCGCCGGAGCGCCTTCTTCTTCGTAAGAATATCCAGCCCTCCCTCGGTCGTCACTTCGCGCCGTCTTTCCGGGACAATGCAGACCTTCTCGGGCCGAAGCCGTTTGGCAATTCGGATGATCTCCGGATGGAGCGCCATTTCAAGATTGAGCGGCCGGGAAATCGATTTTTTCAATCTCCAGAGGTCCCGCTCCTGAATGTGGCGCCGATCTTCGCGTAGATGCACCGTGATTCCGTCCGCTCCTCCACGAATCGCCTCCTGGGCCGCCTTCACCGGGTCGGGCGCCTTCCCGCCTCTTGCCTGGCGGAGCGTCGCCACATGATCGACATTCACCCCCAGTTTCGGCATCGTGAGAATTAGGTCAGGGACAAGACGCTCTTCCGCTGCAGGGCCACTTTGACGACGGGCGGATTCTCTTTCAGGAAAATTCCGGGCGGCAGGAAAAATTGGAGAGGAATTTCGTGCGTCCCTTCGGCCAGTCCGGAGATTTCGACGTAGGCCGAGACGGCCTTGGCCTCCAAGGGCTCGAGATCTTTCGGCGAGCCGTGAAGCACGACGGTCACCTCCGCCGGTTCCACCAAAATCCGGCTGAAGGAGCCGGCCAGGCCGAGAATTTTAACCGGCACCTTCTCAAAGGTTTTCTCCGCAATCAACTCACGAATCGGGACGTAAACATCAATCAGAGATTCTGTAATCACGCTGAGTCCGGCCGGCATCACGAGACGAATCGTCTTCCGGAAGGAACGGGCACGGCCCACCAAATCAATCGGCTGGGTCTTGATTTTCCCAAGCTTCTCGAGCTGGCTCTTCGGCCCTTCAACGAGGACGGCCGTCGGGTCGAGCTGGATCTCTCCCGTTTCGACGCGATAACCGAACGCCGGCTCGCCGAGGAACTCCGGCTCAATCTCAAGCTTCTGGACGATGACCTCGTCAATTTTTAACTGAATCACCTCGGGCTCGATCCGCACCACTCGAATTTGTTCCGAAGGAAGCCGGATGTCCCGCGCCTCGGGACGAAAGCTGTAATCGCCGGGCGAGCTGATTTTCTTCACGTGGTGTTCGGCCTTCATCTCCTCCGAGGTCAAATTGGCAAGGAGCGAGCGAGGGGCCTGCAGGGTGACGGAAATCACACGCGTGGGCGTGCCCACGACGCTCAACTTTTCGTGTTCGAGTTTGATCTCAAGAGGAATCGTTCGCGTGACCTCGATTCCCTGTTCTCCGACGGCGTAATACCAAAGCCCGACCGCCAGGACGAGCGAGACAAGCTTGGCGCCCCAGTTCTCGGTGAGAAACTTGACCATCCCCTCAGCTCTCTCCCCGCTCCCGGACGAGCGTCTTCCAACTTCGCTGCCAATAGTCGGCCCACGACGGCTGATTCTCGGCCGGCCGAAAGAGACTCGTGAGAACCCGCCGGAGCCCTTCTCCCTCCAAGTCGCGCGTCAATTTTCCATAAACCGAAACAGAAATTGCGCCGGTTTCCTCGGAGACGACGACACAGACCGCATCGGTTTCCTCGGCCAGACCCACGGCCGCCCGGTGGCGCGTGCCGAGCGAACGCGCGAGCTGTGGATTCTGGCTCAACGGAAAAAGGCAGCCGGAGGAGGTAATCCGCTCCCCCTGGATGATGACGCCCCCATCGTGCGTCGGGTTATTCGGAAAGAAGAGGGTGATGAGGAGTTCGGCGCTCACCTTGGCATCGACCGTGAGTCCGCTCTCGATGTAATTCTTGAGTCCCACGTCCCGTTCGATCGCAATCAGGGCGCCGATTTTATTCCGTGAGAGATGTTCACACGCCTGGACTACCTCGTCGATCGTCCCCCCCTTTTTCAGGAAGGGGCCGAACATCGTGTTCTGTCCGATTCGGGCCAGGGCCCGGCGAAGCTCCGGCTGGAAGATAATCAAAAAGGCGAGGACTCCGACCGCGAAGAGTTTCGTGAGGACCCAGTTAATCGTGTGGAGGCCGAGCACCTTGGCGATGTTGAAAATGACCGCCAGGAACAAAAGTCCAATTAAGACCTGCACCGCGCGGGTCCCCTGGAAAAATCGGATGAGGGAGTAAACGATGGCCCAGATGAAGAGGATTTCCAAGGCCGGCCGCCAGAAGAAAAGGAGTGATTCCATCAGCCGCGCTTTCCAAAAATGGTGAACACGAGCGTCAGAAGGAGGCTCAAGAGAAGACAGGTCGTCAGCGGAAAAAAGAAGGTGAGAGAGCCTCTCCGGATGTAAATATCTCCGGGAAGCCTTCCCATCCCCGGGATTTTCCCGAAGACCGCCACGGCCACTCCAATCAAAATCAAGACGGCGCCGAAAAAGATGAGGGTCTTCGCAAAATCATTCATTTTTTGCCCGCCATCCGGCGGTCGAGCGAAAAGGGTCCGGAACCCGCTTGAATCATGAGGAGACAACCCGCCAGAATCAAAAGGGGATAGCTCCAGCCTCCCTTCAGATGAGCGGTGAGAATCGCGACCAACATCGTCGCCCCCACGGGAATGGCGGCGAGCCGGCTCAGGAACCCGAGCAGAAAAGCAATCCCACCGAAAAATTCTGTGGCGGCCACCAGCCACGCATTCAGCTCGGGAAAGGGGATTCCCAAGCTCGAAAAGTAGGCGCACGTGGCAGCCCACCCTCCTCCCCCAAACCAGCCAAAGAATTTCATCGACCCTTCCCGAAAGAAAATCATCCCAAGAACCCATCGGACGAGCGTGACTCCCCAGCCGGCCTCGGTTCTTTGAATCCGCTTGAACAAGTTCCGAAACATCAGAATAACTCCACCTGGGTCGACTTCGGCGGCAGGGGAATCCCAAAATGCTCGTAAGCCCGCGCCGTCGCAACACGACCCGAAGGGGTCCGCTTGAGAAATCCCCGCTGAATGAGGTAGGGTTCGTAGATCTCCTCCAACGTTTCCGCCTCCTCCCCCACCCCGACCGCCAAGGTGTTAATCCCCACCGGACCGCCGCTCGCCTCCCGCAGGATAAAACCCAAAATCCGTTTATCCATCGGGTCGAGTCCGGCTTGATCGACCTCGAGCATCGCAAGGGCCTGGTCAGCCACCTCTCGAGTAATCTTCCCGTCCGCCTTGACTTGGGCAAAATCGCGCACCCTCCGGAGAAGCCGGTTCGCCACCCGGGGCGTCCCCCGGGCCCTTCTGGCAATTTCTGTCGCTCCGGAATTCTCGACCTCCACCTTCAGAATTCGAGCCGAGCGGTGAACAATTTGAGTCAACTCTTCCTGATCGTAGTAATTAATCCGCTCGACAATGCCAAAGCGGGACCGGAGCGGAGAGGTCAAAAGCCCGCTCCGTGTCGTCGCGCCAATCAACGTGAAACGAGGCAGATTAATCTTCACGGACCGGGCGCTCGGCCCTTTATCAATCATAATGTCAATCAGAAACTCCTCCATCGCCGGGTAGAGATACTCCTCCACAATATGGGAGAGACGGTGGATCTCGTCGACAAAGAGGACGTCTCCCTCCTCCAGGTTGGTCAGGATGCCGGCCAGATCCCCCGGTCTTTCCAACACGGGGCCGGAGGTGGCCCGGACGTTGGCGCCCATTTCATGGGTGATGATGTGGGCGAGTGTCGTTTTCCCGAGTCCCGGCGGGCCAAAGAGAAGAATGTGGTCGAGAGGCTCCTTGCGCTGGCTGGCGGCCTCGATGAAAATTTTCAGGTTTTCTTTTAATTTCGTCTGCCCGATAAATTCATCCAGCCGGGTCGGCCGAAGGGTAATTTCGAAATCGAGATCGTCCGCCTTGAGTTCTTGGGAGATGAGTCGTTCTGACTCTTTCACTGGCTTCGAACGATGACCTTGGCGTGGTCGATGAGAAAGCGGGCGTCTTTGTCCCGGGCGATATCTTCGGCGAACTCGTTGATGGCTTCGCAATCCGCATGATTCAGCTCCAAGAAGCGAACCGCCACATAATAGAGGAGCCCCTTCTTGGCCCGTCTCACCCGGAGCACTTGCGCCGTGGCCTCCACGGCCCGGCCCAAAGGGGGAAGATAAACACTGAGGTCCAAAACGGAAGCTTCCGGAACCTTCTCGGAGGCCATAAAGCGAAGGCCGCCGGCGCTGATGTCGCGAATGTTGGCGATGCGGGGCTCTCCCTTTCCGGAAACTTGATACCTCACGAGATACACAAGCCGCACCCGCTTGTGGCGCCGTGCGTCCCAAACCTTTATTCTTTTTCGAAAGAGATCCCAGAACATCGCTAAATGTGTTTTAAAGATGCCCGAATCAGGTCTTCGACCGTATGATTGTTTTCGGCTCTTTCGCCCAAGACCTTTTGAATCGCCCGCTTCGCATCGGGCCGTTTGTAGCCCAGGGAGACCAGCGCCTGAAGCGAATCTTCAATCAGCTGCTCATCGACGGTTAAGGGGAGCGAAACCGCCTTCGCCTCACCTGGCTCCAGTAAAAGAATTTTCTCCCGCAATTCAACAATCAGCCGTTCCGCGGTCTTACGCCCAATCCCGGAAATGGCGGTCAAGGTCACAATCGCCCCATTCACAATCGCCTTCCGAAGCTCGGCCGCGCCGATTCCCGAGAGAATCGTGAGCGCCGTTTTTGCTCCGATTCCCGTCACGGAGAGAAGGAGACGAAAAAGATCGCGCTCCTCCTTCGCGGCAAAGCCGAAAAGCTGCTGATTGTCTTCCCGCACAAGAAAATGCGTCAAAACCTCGGCCCGTTCTCCCGACTTTCCCAAGGCCTGATAGGTGGAAAGGGGAATTGAAATCTCAAAACCGATTCCCCCGACCTCCAGGACCAATCGGGTCGGGTCCTTGTGAACGATCTTACCCGACAGGAATTCGTACATTTTTGGATTGGAGGTGGCAGAGGGCCACGGCGAGGGCATCGGCCGCGTCCTCGGGCGGCACTTCCTTTAATCGAAGGAGGTGTCGAATCATCTGTTGAATCTGAATCTTGCTCGCCCTCCCGTTTCCTGAGACCGCTTCTTTCACACGCGCCGGCGGGTATTCCACCACGGGAATCCCGGATTCTTCAGCGGCCAGCATCGCACAGGCCCGGGCCTCCCCCATTTTGACGAGCGCCCGGACGTCCTTCCCGAAAAAGACATTCTCAAGGGCCAGGACCGCCGGCTCGTAACGACGGATGAAATCAAGGACCGATTCGTAAACCACTTTGAGCCGCTTCGCCATCGGGGCCGTCTTCGAAATTTTCACCGTCTCGTAGGCCACGACTTCGTAACGGCTCCCGTTCCTTTCCAAGATTCCGACGCCGAGCTGAAGTGTCCCCGGATCGATTCCAAGGACCCGCATCTCAAGCCTAAACCAATTCCTTCATGACTTCGTCCGGAATCTCAAAGTTGGCGTAGACATTCTGGACGTCGTCGTGGTCCTCCAAGGCCTCCAGGAGACCCATCACGAGGCGGGCCTTGTCGGGCGAGAGCGATACCTGGTTTTTTGGGATAAGGGTGAGCTCGGCCGATTCCGGAACGATCTTGGCCGCTTCGAGGGCCGATTTCACCGGCTCCAGCGCGACCGGCCCGGTCACAATCTCGAATTTATCATTGCTCGTTGAAAGGTCTTCGGCGCCGGCTTGAAGGACGATTTCCATCACTCGATCCTCGCTCGCCTGAGCGCAAGGAACCACAATCAAGCCCTTTTTCTCGAAAATCCAAGCCACCGAGCCGGCCCCTGCCATGGAACCGCCCCTTTTTGAAAAAATATTGCGAATCTCAGAGGCGGTCCTGTTTTTATTGTCGGTCAGGCACCGCACAAAAATCGCGACCCCGTGGGGGCCGTAACCTTCGTAATGGACTTCTTCGTAGGTGACGCCTTCCAGGCCCCCCGTCCCTTTCTTGACGGCCCGCTCAATATTATCGGATGGCATATTGGCGTTTTTAGCGGTGGTGACGGCGGTCCGGAGCCGGGGGTTTGATTCGGGGTCTCCGCCTCCCGAGCGGGCCGCAACGATAATTTCGCGGATGAGCTTGGTGAAAAGCTTTCCCCGCTTGGCATCCACCAGTGCCTTTTTATGCTTGATGCTCGCCCATTTGCTATGACCGGACATATCTCTCTTCCTTCCCCTCTCTCACTCTCCAGACCTTTGAAATTTCCTCCGCCACCTTCACGGCCTCTTTCATCTCGCGCACCCGATGCACGCGAACCAAGTGGGCGCCGTAAGAGACGGCGAGCGAGACCGAGGCGGCCGTCCCCCAATCCCTTTCACGAGGAGGCCTCCCCGTCAAAACCCCGATGAAAGATTTTCTCGAAGGTCCGACGAGAATCGGACGGCCCAAATCCCGAAACCGCGTGAGCCGTGCCAAAAGTTCAAGATTTTGCTGGGCGGTCTTCGAAAAACCGATTCCGGGGTCGAGAACAATCTGCTCGGGCGCGACTCCCGACTCCACCACCTGGGTGAAACTTTTATCGAGTTCTGAGAAAACCTCCTCAGCCACATCGTCATACTGCGTGAGGGTCTGCATCGTTTCCGGCGTTCCGCGCCGGTGCATCAGGACGAGTCCGGCTTCAAATTCTTTAACGGGCTGGGCCATTTCGGGAAACGCGTGTAATCCGTCCACGTCATTGATGATGTCCGCCCCAGCTTCCAAAGCCCGGCGGGCCACTTCCGGTTTTGTCGTATCGATGGAGATCGGAACCGTTGTCTGACGGCGAATTCCACGGATGACGGGGAGAAGCCGCACGAGTTCCTCCTCTTCAGAAACCGGTTGTGCGCCCGGCCGAGTCGACTCCGCTCCGACGTCGATAAGATCCGCTCCCTCCCGTGCCATCTCGAGGGCACGTTCGAGCGCTTTTTCCGGGGGGAAGAAGTCGCCCCCGTCTGAGAAAGAATCGGGGGTCACATTCAAAATCCCGACCACCCGCACCTTTTCAAATGTCATTTCCCGTCCGCGAAATCGCCAAATCATGCCGAGGGGGAACGTTCGGGTTTGAGGGGCCCATTGAGGCCGAGAACCTCTTTGACCTCTTCCACCTCAAGCACCTCTTTTTCAAGGAGGCGCTCAGAGAGCTTTTTGAGCTCATTCAAGTTTTTCTGGATTAATTGCGTGGCCTGCGTGTGGCACTCGTCAACAATCCGCCGGACTTCCTCATCGATCGTAATGGCCGTGCTTTCAGAATAATCTTTCTCCCGCAGGAGATCGCGGCCTAAAAAGATTTCGCGATCTTTCTTTCCGAAGGTGAGGTTCCCGAGCTTCTTCGACATCCCGAATTCGCATACCATCTTCTGGGCGTAACTGGTGGCGATCTCCAGATCATTCTGGGCGCCGGTCGTGATTTCTTTAAAAACGAGCTCCTCGGCGACCCGTCCGCCCAAAAGGACCGTGATCTTGTCGAGAAGTTCTTTTTCGGTCACGAGGTAACGGTCCTCCACCGGCCGATGGAGGGTGTAGCCCAAGGCCGCGTGCCCTCTCGGAATGATGGAAACCTTGTGAAGCTCGTCGGTCTTCCCCGTGACTATAAGTGTCAGAAGGGCGTGGCCTGATTCGTGGACGGCGACGATTTCCTTCTCCCGTTTGGAAATCACCCGGCTCCTCCGTTCGGGTCCGGCCATCACCCGCTCAATGGACTCCTCGAGCTCCACCTGGAAAACCATCTCTTTGCCTCTCCGGGCGGCCAGGAGAGCGGCTTCATTCACAAGATTCGCGAGGTCCGCACCCGAAAACCCCGGGGTTTGCTTCGCGATCTTCCCCAAATCCATCTCCTTCGCCAGCTTGACATTTCGCGTGTGAATCTTGAGGATCTCTTCCCGCCCTCTCACATCGGGACGATCGATGATGATTTGACGGTCGAAGCGGCCCGGACGAAGGAGGGCCGGATCGAGAACGTCCGGACGATTCGTGGCCCCGATTAAAATGACGCCGGCCTGCGTGTCAAAACCATCCATCTCCACCAGGAGCGCATTCAAGGTCTGCTCCCGCTCATCGTGGCCGCCGCCAATCCCCGCAAACCGCTGGCGGCCCACGGCGTCAATCTCGTCGACAAAGATAATCGCACCTTTCCCGCTCGATTTGGCCGCTCGCTTCGCCTGCTCAAAAAGATCTCGAACTCGTGCGGCGCCCACACCGACAAACATCTCGACGAAATCCGACCCGCTGATGGTGTAAAAGGGGACATCGGCCTCCCCCGCCACCGCCTTGGCCAAAAGCGTTTTGCCGGAGCCGGGCGGGCCCATCAAAAGGACCCCTTTGGGAATTCGTCCGCCGAGGCGCTGAAACCGGTGGGGATCTTTTAAGAACTCGATGATTTCCTGGAGCTCCTCCTTCGCTTCATCGACGCCCGCCACATCTTTAAACGTCAGCCGCTCCTTTCCGCCCGAAACTAGTTTGGCGCGCGATTTTCCGAAGGAAAAAATCTTGCTCCCCCCCTGCTGGACGCCCCGGTAGACGAAAAACCAAAAGAAGCTGATGAGAAGAAGCACGGGGAGCACCGAATAAATCAAATTTTTCACAAAGGTCTGCGGCACATTGACCACAAAGGCCGGAACGTTTTTCCGTAGGAGCGGAATCAATTCCAGATCGTTAAAGGGAGTGTTGACCTGGAAGTAGGCCCCGGAGCGAAGCTTTCCTCGGACGATATTGTCAACAAGCTCCGCCGAGACAATTTCCTGCGTGGTGGCGTTTCTCTCCACCATTTCGTAAAACTCGCTGTAGGTGAGGCGCTTTAACTCCAACGTGGGAAATACAAAAAGTTGGAGGAGGATGAAGAAAATGAGGGGGATTAACATGAACAGAGCCAGGCGGCGTTTTCCCGGGTCCGGCGGCATTTTTTTCGCAATCTGAGGCGTCGCGCTTGCGTCTTTCATTATTTTTTTCCTAACTTAAATTCCTTCATAGGGTTAGAATCGTTACGGGCCACAGCCACCGTAATTGTATCATTTTCGCCTACCCCCGGCAAACAAAGCCGGTTTACGACCAGGCGACCAGGTGCCAGGCACTTTTCAGGTGCCAGGCACTTTTACGGTTACGGGCTTACGAATAAGGAATTTCTTTGAACTCATACAGAGATCGAGATTTCGTGGCAGGGAGAGCCTGAGCCGTCCCCTTTTGAGGCCCGCCTCCATCCGCTTCCAGCTTTCGAAATCGAGCCCGGATCTCGGGTCAAGCCGCCTCAAGAGCCGGTCGAGAAGGCGGAACTGAAGCGCGCTGGCGAGCGAGAGAAAATCTTTCCGGCGGAGAGAAAGGGCGCCGTTTTTCTGAGGGCGCAGGAATTCTGACTCGTGGCGGCTCACCCACGCATCGAGGCTTGCGGTCTCAGAGGCGGCGGTTTCCGCAAGCCGGGAAAGAAGTTCTCGAATCTTCGGATTGAAATCTTTCTCCAAAAGGGGGAGGAGGCGGTGGCGAATTCGATTTCTCAGAAACCTCTCTGACCGGTTGGTCCGATCTTCCCGAAAAGGAAGAGAGCGCCCTCTCAAAAATTTTCTGAGCTCCTCCCGCTGGATTTCAATCAAAGGGCGGATCAAAGTCATCCGGCCCACTTTCATGACCGGCCGAATCCCCTGCAGGCCCCGCGTGCCGGTTCCCTGGACGATTCGCATCAAAACCGTTTCCGCCTGGTCATCTTGATGGTGAGCCAGGGCAATCTTCGGGACCTTTGTTTTTCGGACCGTCTCCTCAAAAAAATGGTAACGCGCTTCTCTCGCCTTCTCTTCCGGAGAAAACTCCTTTCCCCAGTGCTGGTCTCGTTTCTTCCTCCCACCATAGAATCGGACGCCATTTCTCCGAGCCAAGTTTCGAACAAAATAAAAGTCCTTGGCGCTCCCCCGCCGGAGGGCATGGTCAAAGTGGATGAGACTCAACTTGATTTTCAGGCGAGGGGCCAGTTCCTTTAAGAGGAAAAAAAGCGCGACGGAATCCGCTCCGCCCGAGCAGGCGACGAGAATCCGCTCACCCGGGGTGAGCAGGTGGTATTGTTCAATCGTGGCTTCGATGCGAGAAAGTAAGGTTTCCATCAATGAAAACTGGCGGCGAGAGGAATCGAACCTCTGACCCAGGGCTTATGAGTCCCTTGCTCTGCCAACTGAGCTACGCCGCCTCGGGTGATGATGACTACAATCTCTTCTCTTCTTCCTTCTCCTCTCCCCCCCTGAGGGGGAGAGGATTAAGGTGGTGAAGTCTCTGGCTTTTACCCCTCCCCTGACCCTCTCCCCAAAGGGGAGAGGGGGAGACTGATGAAAAATTTTACCAGATTACGCGGGCGGGTTTAACGAGTTTCTCCCAGA
>CAYJTI010000001.1:23048-32815 GCA_964373135.1 uncultured bacterium
CATATTCCGCCCGATTGCTCCGGGCCTTCGCCAGGATTTTCACAAATTCTCCCTCCAGCACGCCGACCCCCAGTTGCCGGGCCAATTCGAGCGAACGGAGGGCATAGCGGAGGATCTGGACCGTCTCGATGCCGGAGAGATCGTTAAAAAACCATCCGCAGCTTGTCTCCGTGAGCATCGCGTAGCGCGTCATTTCAAGGAGCGCGAGACCCCGTGCCCTTTCAGGCGGTGAGAGATTACGAGCCGAATGCCGCTCGAAAAATTCAGCCTGATTCTCGAGGGTGTCATTGAGGATGACTCCGATGTAATTGTCGCGTGCCTCCCAGGGGTCCTTAAAGAGTTGGTGACTCTTCTCCTCATAGAGCAAGTCGATCTTTTCTTCGAGGAACCGGACGGCGTCCCGGAGCGGGCGGCGCCACTTTTGATTCCAGCCGGGCTCCCCTGCGACTCGGCAACCGCAATCCTCTTTCCACCGGGCCACGCCGTGGGGGCAGCTCCATGAAGTCCCTTCTCCTGATTTAATTTTCACCTCGAACTCCGGAGGATGCCCGGCAAGATATTCCCCATAATTTGTCCGCCGGAAACCGTGCCGCTCGGCGTCCCGAAGGAAGGCCGAGAGCACGCGTTCTCCACCCCTTTTATGGTGCCCAAAGGTTTCTCCATCCGTGGCGGCGTGAATCAGTCCTGCGTGAGCCGGCTCCAAGCGATGCGTCCCTTTAAATCGCTCCGTCAATTTCCCAAGGTCGAAGAGAAGGTCTCCAAAACTCAAATCCCGAGAAAGGGGGCCGTCGAAAAAGAAAAGGTCCATCCAACGGCTGCGATCTTTTGAATGAAAGGCCCGGTAGGCTTGCGTCGGATCGATGGCGCCCGACTTGACCTCACGCCAAGCCTCGGGTGCCCCGAGCGGACGAATCGAATCGGCCTGCTCGGGAGCGAGAATCGTGAACCGGAGCCCCTCCTCCATCAAAAGGTCGAGGGTCTTTTCATTCGCCGCCGTCTCGGGAAGCCAAATCCCTTCCGGCTCCCGGCCGAACCGAAGCTTGAAGTCAAAAATTCCCCACCGGATTTGAGTCCGCTGGTCCCGCTCTCTCGCAAGCGGGAGAATCATATGATTGTAAACTTGGGCGATGGCGCTGCCATGTCCGGAATGCTCCGCGAGGCTCTCGCGATCGCCCTCAAGAATTTTCTGATAGATCTCGGCGTCCCGCCGCTCGAGCCAATTCATCAGGGTCGGGCCGACGTTGAAGCTCAGCTTTCGAAAATTTTCCAACAGGGCATTTCGTCGGTAACATTCGGAGAAAATCCGCTCGTTCCAGTCACGAAAAGGTTTTGCGTCGGGCTGGAGTTCAATCTCCCCGGTCCAGGGATTTTCCCGGGGGGGCTGGTAAAAATGCCCGTGAATGATGAGGAAAGAGATCTTACTCAACCTTCGATTCGGACGAGGACAGCCTCGGGCCGGCAGAAGAAGCGGAGGGAAAGGAGGGGGTTGGCCCCCAATCCTCGGGAAACCAGGCCGGTGAAACCGAACCGGTCCGTTGAATCGATGACCCGTTCGAGGCGGCGGACAATCGGGAGCGGCCCCATCCCCGGCACGCGAATCTGCCCGCCGTGGGTGTGGCCCGCAAACGCAAGGTCGACCCCGCGTTTGCTCAGGACCGGGAACGAAGCCGGGGCATGAATCAATGCGAGTCGAAGCGCGCCGTTTTTAATTCCCTCAAAGGCCTGCTTAAAATTGGAGCGTCCGGTGACCGGGTCATCGATTCCGACGATCGTCACTTCGCGGCCGTCTGAAAGCTTCACCGAAACATTTTCATTCAAAAGGAGACGAACGCCGGCTCGGGCGAGGGCTTTTTTCAAAGGTTCCGTTTCCCGCCGTTCCCTTCCACAATTCCGCCCCGTGTGGAGCCGGACCCTCTGGTCCGAAAGGGGGTACTCCCGGTAGTCATGGTTTCCCAGGACCGCGTAACTGCCGTGACGGGGCTTCAATTTCTTGAGGTTTCGGACGCACGGGCGAATCCCTTTCGGACCGTCAATCAAGTCTCCTGTGATGAAGATGAGGTCGGGATCGAGCCGCGCAAGCCGGTCAAAGAAGCGCTCGAGGAAGAACCTCGGCCCCGTGAAATGAAAGTCGGAGAGGTGCAGAAGGGTGAGCGGTTTTGCGAGCGGCTTTCCGATGCGGACAGTTTTCCGCCGCAGCCGAAACCAATTCGGCTCGACCCCGTAAACCCAGAAAACCGAGAACGCCACGATGAAAAGAATACCCCACGCCAACATCACGCGGGGATTATACCAAATCGGGGTTACGATCGGCGACCGTAACCCCTTCTTGAATTGGTTGCGGGGGTTGGATTTGATCCAACGCCCTTTGGGTTATGCTTACCACTGCGGCTTTCGCCGCGCTGCCGAAATACGGCTCGAAATTTGTGGTCTGGACTATACCTTCATCCCGCCCTTCTAGAACTTCCACATAAGAAGGGCGGGATGCCTGCCGTCTAGTCTCTACACCTTCCCGCCAAAAAACCTAGCGGGCTTGGCTCGGTATTCCCATTTCAGGGTTCACCGAATTTGACAGGTTTGCCTCAACCGTTGCCGGATGAGCGGCCCACCTTTGAGCCCAACGAGCTACCGGACTGCTCCACCCCGCGTCGTAAGAAATGTCAAAAAGCCTACTGGCCGTTCGTATGAGACGGAGTTTCCTGCGAGGGCTTTTTTTCAGGCTCGACTTTATACACCATTTCGCCCGGCTTGACAAGCCCAAGCTCTTCGCGAATCACTTTCTCCAGGTAAACCACATCGTTTTGAAGGAGCGACTTCTCCTCCTGAAGCCTTTGGATTTTCGCTTCGAGCTCGCCGAGTTCCTTCGAAAGCCGCTCCTCTTCCATTTTGAGCTCGTGGTAACGGGACAGCCCGGGAAGGTAGAAAAAGATAAAAAGGATGAGGAGTCCGACCGCCCCCCAAAGGTATACGAAGCGCCGCTTCATCAGAAAAACCAAAAATCAAAGATTAAAAATCAAAATGAAAAACCAAGATGAGAAAATTAAACGCATCGTTTTAACCGGAAGGGATTTCTGAAGATTATCGTCAGCCAAGAGGTTTTTTCTTCTCAGACCTTTTTTCATCTCTTAATTTTGATTTGTGCTCTTGATTTTTGATTTTTGGTTTTTGATTTTTGATTTAACATCGGGCCTGCATAAACGGCCTTGGCGCCGAGTTCTTCTTCGATTCGAAGGAGTTGATTGTATTTCGCAATCCGGTCGGTCCGGGAAACGGAGCCGGTCTTAATCTGGCCCGTCCGGAGCGCCACGGCCAGGTCGGCAATCGTCGTGTCCTCGGTTTCTCCCGAACGGTGACTCACCACGGTCGTGTAACCATTTTTCTGGGCGAGCTTGACGGCCCGAATCGTCTCGGTGAGGGTCCCGATTTGGTTCACCTTAATGAGAACGGAATTCGCCGCCTTCTCCCGAATCCCCCGCTCAATCCGTTTTGTGTTGGTCACGAAAAGATCGTCCCCCACGAGCTGAAGGCGCTGACCGAGCCGGCGCGTCAACTCCCTCCAGCCGTCCCAATCGTCCTCGCCGAGTCCGTCTTCAAGAGAAAAAATCGGATACCGATTCGCCCAAGATTCAAAAAGCTGAATCATCTCCCCGGCGGTTTTGACGGGCTTCGCCTCGGCCTGGAGCGTGTATCTTTTCGTCTTTTTGTCATAAAGCTCACTGGCCGCCGCATCGATGGCGAGTTTCACCTCTGAACCTGCCTGGTAACCCGCCTTCTCAATGGCCTCGAGAATCACCTCCATCGCCTCTTCATTCGACCGGAGATTTGGCGCAAACCCTCCTTCGTCTCCAACGGCCGTCTGCATTCCCTTCTTCTGAAGAATCGATTTCAAATGATGAAAAATCTCGGCCCCCATCCGAAGGGCCTCAGAAAAGGTCGTCGCACCAAACGGCATAATCATAAATTCCTGAAGATCGACATTGTTGTCGGCGTGACGGCCGCCATTCATAATGTTCATCATCGGAACGGGCAAAAGATTCGCGCTCTCGCCCCCGAGAGAGCGATAGAGAGAAATTCCCCGGGCCTCGCTCACCGCATGAGCGGCCGCTAATGAAACGCCAAGTATCGCATTCGCGCCCAGTCTTCCTTTATTCTCCGTGCCGTCGAGTTTGAGAAGCGCCTCATCCAGCGCCTCCTGCTTCGCCGCATCAAAGCCCACGAGCTCGGTTTGAATCACCTGATTCACATGGCCCACCGCCCGAAGCACGCCCCGGCCGAGGTAGCGCTTTTTGTCGCCGTCACGGAGTTCCACGGCTTCGTGCTCCCCAGCGGAGGCGCCGCTAGGGACGGCAGCCCGGCCCACGACCCCTCCCTTGAGGCGGACCTCGGCTTCCAACGTTGGGTTGCCGCGTGAATCTAAAATTTCCCGGGCGTGAATCAATTCAATCAGGGTGGACATGGTGAGGAGTAATTTAGGGGTTCATTTTCCGGGAATCAAGTTCAAAGTGGGAAAAAGAGCGCACGTCACCGTCTGCCATCTATGGGGTGAACTGTCCCCTTTTTTCTTCTAAAACGAGATTAATCGCCTCCGGATAAATTTCATACTCGACCGCGTGGATTTTCTGTTCCAAGCGCTCGAGCGTGTCGTGCGCCTCAACCGGCACCTCGCGCTGAAGAATCACGGGCCCCGTGTCCACCCCCTCATCAACGAAGTGGACCGTGACGCCGGTCTTCTTCACCTTCGCCTCCCACGCATCCCGGATGGCGTGGGTCCCCGGGAAATTTGGGAGAAGCGCAGGGTGAAGGTTGAGAATCCGGCCTCGATAGCCGGCGACAAACGAAGGGCTCAGGATGCGCATAAAGCCAGCCAGGATTATGAGGTCAATTTTCTTTCGCCCGAGGTGGCGCTTGATTTCGGATTCAAACCCTTCGCGCGAACCGTAACGCTTCCGGTCGACCACGACACACTCCACATCAAACTTCTCCGCCCGCTTCAAGGCGTAGGCCTCAGGCTGGTCGCTCACAACCAGCGCGGCCTCGGCCTTGATTTTTCCCGCCTTGATTCTCGAGAGGAGATTCTCCATATTCGTCCCGTTCCCCGAGACAAAAATCGCGATCCGCTTCCTCGGCAACTACCCCTGTCCACTAAAAGGAGCCTGTCCCCTTTGGGGGGACAGGCTCGGTCATCTAAACACCCATTTCCTCCCTTTGCCGGCCACGACCACCACAAATTCTCCCAAGGGCTTCTTTTTGGACCACCGCTCGCGAAGTTCGCCCAACGTCCCTCGGTCGATCTCCTCAAACTTTTTCGTGAGCTCCCGGCAGACGGCCGCCTCCCGCTCCCCGAAAATTTCCGCCATCTCCCGGAGCACCGTGAGAATCCGGTGAGGCGCTTCATAGAAAATGACCGTGTGTTCGAGTTGGGACGCCCGCTCGAGCTCCCTTCTCCGACGGGCCGATTTGGCCGGGAGGAATCCCCAAAAGGTAAACCGCTCGGCCGGAAGACCGCTCGCCACGAGCGCCGGAATGACCGCCGTCGGGCCCGGAATCGCTTCGACCGGAATTTTTTCCGCCAACGCCTGCCTCACCAAAGGAAATCCCGGGTCCGAAATCAAAGGCGTCCCGCTGTCCGAGACAAGCGCCACCCGCTTCCCTTCCTTTAATAAGGAGAGGATCTCGCCCAAGCGGAACGCGCCAGAATGCTCATGAAAGGAAAGGAGCCGGGGGGCCGGGCGGCTTCGGTCTAAGATTTTATGATGTTCCAAAAGGCGCGCCGTCCGGCGGGTGTCCTCGCAGGCAATCACCTCGGCCGATTTCAAGATCTCAATCGCCCGGAGCGTAATATCGTTGAGGTTCCCAATGGGCGTCGAGACGAGATAAAGCATTCCAATTCATCTTACCGATTACGTTCCAAAACGTAATCGAGGAGACGGTCGAGGCTCCTCCGGACCGGCGACTCGGCAAAGACCGCGAGCTCAACCCGGGCCTGTTCCGTGAGCTCGCGTGCCTTGCAGGCGGCATAGTCAATCGCCCCATACTCGAGCAGAAGATTCCTGAGCGTGTCGAACCGCTCCGAACCGAAACCGGATTTAAACATTTTGAAGACTTCGCTTTTTGTCGGCTCGTCCACCAGCTCAATCAGCCGAATCAAAGGAAGGGTCAGGACCCCTGCTTCGCAGTCGGCCCCCAAGGTCTTCCCAAATTCATGCTCGGCGCCGGTAAAGTCAAGGCAGTCGTCGATAATCTGAAACGCCATCCCGAAGGCCCGGCCGAAACGCTTGAGGGCTTCGCTTTTCTCCGCCCCCAGACCGGCCAGAATCCCGCCCGCCTCGGTCGAGCAGGCAATCAGGGAGGCCGTCTTCTTGTAAATAATTTCCAGGTACTCCTCCTCTTTCAAATTGAAATTGTTCTTCTCCCGAAGCTCATGAATCTCCCCGTCGCAGACCGTCGCCGCCGTTTGAAGAAAGGCGGCGGTGACGCGCGGGTTCGCCACCGAGAAAATCGTTTCGATTGCCTTATCGTGGAGGTAATCGCCGACGAGGACCGCCACCTGCGGGTTCCATTTGACGTGGACGGTCGGAATGTTCCGCCGGACATAGGCCGAATCGATGATGTCGTCGTGAATCAGGGTGGCCGAGTGAAAAATTTCAAAGGCGGCGCCGAGCCGGAGGAGCCTTTCCTCCTCGACCTCAGACAAAGGGGACAGTCCCCTTTGGGGACTGTCCCCTTTTTCAATCGCCGCTCCAAAAAAAGTGAGCGCCACCCTCAGGAATTTTCCCTGGCGGGAGAAAAAGTAGTGAATGACCTCGTAGGTGAGCTCATTCGGTGTCGCCAGGACCTCGAAGATCATGCCCGGAATCCGGGCGATCTGGTTTTCAATCGGGGCGTAAATTTCTTCGAGTGTCAGCGTTTGTTTCATGAGGTCACCCTGAGTATTGTCATTGAGAGGAGGCCCGCCGCATTCCCTTCCTCTCCCCGAAGGGGAAAGGGAATACATTGGTGTGGCGGGCTCTCAATGACATCTTATGTTATGCCAATCCTATCAAAAAATCTTCCTGAGGACACGCTCGAAGATTTGTGCGGCCCGGCGCAAATCCCTTGTTTCATGGGCGGTCGAAATAAAGTTGGCCTCAAATTGGGAGGGGGCCAGGTAAATCCCTTCACCGAGCAGGCCGTGAAAGAACTCCGCAAACTTCTGGGTGTCCGCAAGCTTCGCCGAACGAAAATCGGTCACCGGCTGCGCCCCAAAAAAAAGGGTGAAGATCGAGCCGACGTGATTGAGCCGGAGGGGCCAGCGGAAATATTGAATCCGGCTCCGGAGTTCCTCGTAGAACTCTTCGGCCCCCTTTTCAAGCACCGGATAAATGCCGGCCCTCAATTTTTTCAAGGTCCAGAGGGCGGCCGTTGTGGCCAGAGGATTTCCGGAGAGGGTCCCTGCCTGATAAACCTTGCCTTGCGGTGCCAGCTCGTCCATCCATTCTCTCCGCCCGCCGAAGGCGGCCAAGGGGAGCCCGCCCCCCAAGACTTTTCCGAGGCAGGTCAAATCGGCCTCGATTCCAAATCTTTCTTGAGCCCCTCCCAAGGCGAGACGAAACCCCGTGATGACTTCATCGAAAATGAGAACCGTCCCGAATTTTCGAGTGAGGGCCCGGACTTCCTTCAGGTATCCCGGCTTGGGCGGCACCACCCCCATGTTGGCCGGGACCGGTTCCAAAATGAAAGCCGCTAGGCGCTTTCCCTCCTTCCGAAACACATCCCTCAGCGCTTCCAGATTATTGAAGGGAACGGTAAGTGTGAGTTTCGCAAGTTCCTCCGGGACGCCCAAAGAATCCGGCACTCCAAACGTGGCACCGCCGGAACCGGTTCGGACCAGAAGCGAATCGACGTGGCCGTGATAGCCCCCTTCAACTTTGAGAATTTTTTTTCGGCCCGTGACGCCCCGTGCGAGGCGGATGGCGCTCATCACAGCCTCGGTGCCGGAGGAAACGAGCCGGACCTTATCGATGGAAGGAAAGGCCTGCTTGATGAGTTTGGCTAATTCAACTTCCTTTTTTGTGGGGGCGCCAAAACTGGTCCCGTATTTCGCCTCTCGCTCGAGGGCTTTCACCAGGCCGGCCGGTGCGTGCCCAAAAATCAAAGGGCCCCACGAAAGGCAAAAATCGAGGTAGCGTTTCCCTGACTCATCATAAAGGAAAGGCCCTTTTCCCCGTCTGATGAAAACAGGAGTTCCGCCCACCGCACCGAATGCCCGCACGGGAGAATTGACTCCGGAAGGGAGATGTTTCAGCGCCTCACGGAACATATTTAAAAGGGGACAGGCACCTTTTTGCCTTTTTGGGGACACCCAAATTTGCCTGTCCCCTTTAACGGGACTGTCCCCTATTCCCCCTATTCCTTTTCTTCGTATTGCTGTTTCAGGCGGGCGACGACGGCCGGGTCAGCGAGGGTCGTGGTGTCGCCCAAGGCCTTTCCTTCGGCGATGTCCCGGAGGAGGCGGCGCATAATTTTCCCCGAGCGGGTCTTCGGAAGATCGGCGGAAAAGAGGATGTCATCCGGGCGGGCGATGGCCCCGATTTTTTTCGCCACATGTTCCTTGAGGGCCGATTGAAGTTCCGCTGAGGAATTCACCCCTTCCTTTAACGTGACAAAGGCGGCGATGGCCTGGCCTTTAATCTCGTGATTCTTTCCGACCACGGCGGCCTCGGCCACGGAGGGATGGTCCACGAGCGCGCTCTCCACCTCCATCGTCCCAATCCGGTGCCCGGCTACATTCAGGACATCATCGACCCGGCCGAGGAACCAGAAATATCCCTCGTCATCCCGTTTCGCGCCGTCTCCGGTGAAATAAGCCTTCCCTTTCCATTTCGACCAATACGCCTCTTCGTAACGGGCCGGGTCATTGAAAATGGTCCGAAGCATCGCCGGCCAGGGCTTTGTGAGCGCCGCATAACCCCCGCCCACCGGCACGACTTCTCCCGCTTCGTTCAATACTTCCGCGCTGACACCGGGAAAGGGTCTTGTGGCTGAGGCCGGTTTCAAGGTGGTGACGCCCGGAAGCGGCGTAATCATAATCATCCCGGTCTCGGTCTGCCACCACGTGTCCACGATGGGGCAGCGCGAGGCACCGATATTTTCGTGATACCACATCCAGGCCTCGGGATTAATCGGTTCGCCCACGGTCCCGAGGAGACGAAGTGATGAGAGGTCGGCCCGCTTCGGCCACTCGGCCCCCCATTTCATAAACGCCCGAATGGCGGTCGGCGCCGTGTAAAAGACCGTCACCTTGTATTTTTCAACGAGCTTCCAGAACCGGTCCTTTTCCGGCCAATCCGGAGCGCCTTCATACATCACAACCGTGGCGCCATTGGCAAGCGGTCCATAGACAATGTAACTGTGGCCCGTGACCCAGCCGATGTCGGCCGTGCACCAGAAAATGTCCTTTTCCTTTAAGTCGAAGACCCACTTCGTCGTGGCATAGACGCCGGTGAGGTAGCCCGCCGTGGTGTGCACAATCCCTTTCGGCTTTCCCGTCGTTCCCGAGGTGTAGAGAATGAAAAGCATATCTTCCGCATCCATCGCCTCGGGCTCCGAGACGGGGCTCGCCTTCTCCATGAGTTCTTCCCACCAAAAATCGCGGCCGGTTTTAAATTCGATCGGGTATTCTCCCCGTCTCACAATCAGCACCTTCTCAATCGAAGGCGTCCCCTTCAGGGCCTCGTTGGCCGCCTCTTTGAGGGCGACCGGCTTTCCCCGCCGCCACCCCATGTTTGCGG
>CAYJTI010000001.1:32825-36552 GCA_964373135.1 uncultured bacterium
CCTCGGCGCTGAAGCCGCCAAAAATGACCGAGTGAACGGCGCCGATTCGGGCACACCCCAGGAGGCTCACCACAAGCTCAGGAATCATGGGGAGATAAATCGCGACGCGGTCGCCTTTTTTGACGCCGAGTGAGTTCAAGACATTGGCGAACCGATTTACCTCCCTTGAAAGCTCTTCGTACGTGTAGGCCCGGGTGTCACCCGGCTCTCCTTCCCAAAAAAGGGCAGTCTTTTTTCTTCGAGGACCTTTGAGGTGACGGTCGATGCAATTGACGCTGGCGTTGAGCTTCCCGCCCACGAACCATTTGGCATCAGGGGGGTTCCACTCAAGCACCTGGTTCCAAGGCTTTATCCAGTCCAGCTCTTTTGCCCATCCGGCCCAGTATTTCTCGGGATCTTGGCTTGCCTGCTCATAAACGGAAGGGTCACTCACCCAGGCTTCACGGCGGAAAGCATCGGGCGGGGGAAATTTTCGATTTTCCTGAAGGAGAACGTTAATCGTTTCTTTGGAGGAAGGCATTAGTAAGCCGTTTCAACCCCCTCACCCTCCTCTCTCCCCCTCGGGGGGAGAGGGTAAAGGGTGAGGGGGAAATCGGGTCGGAATTTGTTAAACGCCCTATTAGCTCCGGTCATCGTATTTCCAGGAAGGGTAAAGGTAATATTTCTTTATCTCTTCCGGGAAATCTTTCAGCTGAAAAAGAAACGATCCGATAGTCCCCTGCGGGAGGACGGCAGGGTCGGGGGCGGTCGTGGTCTCGAGGAGGGGCCTTTCCCTTTCGTCAAAAATCACAAGGTTCACCGAGACCTCCCGAATCGTCTGCCCGAGGTTATTGATGACAATCCCTCGAAGCTCGGCCCCCTCCTTCGGGTCAAAACGCGAACTTCCTCCCTTCACAATCACTTGGTGAGGAAGTTTTTGGAAAGATTCGATCTCAGGAAATTCGCTCAGCGGCATCCTTCAAGCCTGTGTGACCGGTACCGGTTCTCGGAGAACCGGTCCCGTCATTCTATTGGGATTCGATGGCCTGACGCAGACGCTCTTTGTCGTAAGAATCACTCGTCAACTCTTTCCGCATCAGAAGCACTTGAATAAAGGCTTGCACCACGTCAGGGTCAAACTGGGTTCCCGAAAAGGCAATCAGTTCGTTGACGGCCTCGGTCACGTTCATCGTCTTCTTGTAACGGCCGCCGGCAACGCGCATTGTATCATAGGCGTCAACCACGGAAATGATTCGCGCGCCGACGGGGATTTCATTTCTCGCGAGGCGGCAGGGATAGCCTTCGCCGTTGAACCACTCGTGATGATGGAGAATCAAGGTCGCCTCCTGTTGCAGGAACTTAATCGGCTTCAAAATCCGGTAACCGAGGTAGGGGTGCTGTTTCATCGCCTCGTATTCCGCGAGCGTCAACTTCCCCGGTTTCAGGAGAATATCATCCGAGATGCAAATCTTTCCGATGTCGTGGAGGAGCGCCGCATGCTCGATGACTTCCGCTTCGTCCAAGGAAAGCCCCATCACCTCCGCGATCTGCATGGCGAGTCTCGCCGATCGTCCCGCGTGACCGGCCGTGTAAGGGTCCTTTGCCTCGAGGGCGAGAACGAGCGCCTTGGAAGACTCGATGTAACCCCGGCGGGCCGTGTCCGCAATCTCGGAAAGGCGTTTCTGGAGTTCCAAAATTCTGTCTTCCTTAATTTTGAGACGCGGAAGGACTTCACTAATCGAAGGGAGGAGGTCCCGGTAAAGGGCGACCCGGTTTCTTCCGGCCGCCTTCGCACGGAAGAGGGCCTGCTCGGCAAAATTCACGAGATCCGTCCGGGCCTTCAAGTAATCATCCGGGAACGCCGCAGCCCCGACACTCACCGTGAGAGAGGTCCGATGGGATTCCGGGAGAAAGGTGTGCTCCGCAAAGAGTTCACAGAGCCGCTCCCCGAGTTCGAAGGCCCCTTGATAATCGACGTGCGGGAGAAGAACCACAAATTCCTCGCCGCCGAAACGGGAGACCAAGTCACTCAAGCGGCAGCTTTGCTGCAAAAGTTCCGCCGCCTCCTTCAAAATCTCGTCCCCCACCGTGTGGCTCAGGGACTCATTGACCTCGCGAAAGTGGTCCAAATCAACATAAAGACAGGAAATCGGATAGCCGTAGCGGACGGCCCGCGTGAATTCCTCAGCAAGCCGCTCCTGAAGGTAACGATGGTTGTAGAGGCCGGTCAAGTCATCCCGAATTGAAATCTCCCGGAGCTTTTCGTTCACCTCGAGAAGTTTCTGATGGTCCTCGGTAATCTCCCCCACGAGTTCCCGCTCGTGACTCGTGAGTTCAAAATTCCGGTAAAGCGTCCAGAGGCGCCTCGGGAGATCGTGAAGGCTGCCGTCCTTCTTGATGAGATAGTCGCTTGCGCCCGCCTTGAGGGCCCGATGCGCCCGGGCCTCCTCGCCGGCGCCGACGAGGAGGATGAAAGGGGTCTTCGTTTTCTTCCGGTTGAGCTCGCTCAGGACATCGGCAATGTCTTCCCCTTCGGGCGGGGAACTGTCCGCTAGGATTAAGTGATAACGATTCTTTCGAATTTTCTGGAGGGCGTCGGGAATGGTTCTTGCAACGTCAAGCCGGGTCGGGTGGTCCTTATCGAGGGCGAACTCGCGCCTGATTTCAAGCTGGCGCTCGTCGTCACAATCGATAAGAAGAATCGAAAAGCTTTCCTTCGCCTCCGGCATCACGTAACCCCTTTTCTCCTAACTGCTTATCAAAGTCTACCCGACCGCATCCGGGATTACAAATGAAGGCTTTCGGCCCAGCTCTTATCCTGGCTCCACTGCGCGAGTTCCTTCGCGTGGTAGGTCAAAATGACACGGGCCCCCGCCCGTCGGATGGAGGTCAAAATCTCAAGGACTGTTTTCCGCTCATCGAGCCAGCCGGCGGCAGCGGCCGCCTTCACCATGGCGTATTCGCCGCTGACATTGTAGGCGGCGAGCGGAAAATGAAACTTCTCTTCCGCCTCACGAATCACGTCGAGATAAGCGAGCGCCGGCTTCACCATCACGAGGTCGGCTCCCTCTTCGATATCGAGTGAGATCTCCCGAAGCGCCTCTTCTCGATTCGCCGGGTCCATCTGATACGACTTCCGGTCGCCGAATTTCGGCTGGGACTCGGCCGCCTCCCGGAAGGGCCCGTAAAAGGCCGAGGCATATTTCGCCGCATAACTCATGATCGGAATCGGCTGAAATCCTTTTTGATCGAGCGCCTCGCGAATCGCCCGGACCCGCCCATCCATCATATCGCTCGGCGCGACAAGATCGGCGCCCGCCTCGGCGTGAGAAAGCGCGACCTTCTGAAGGAGTTCAACCGTGCGGTCATTCTCCACTTCCCCCTTGTCATTCACCACGCCGCAATGTCCGTGGCTCGTGTAGGCGCAGAGGCAGACGTCGGTCATGACGACAAGATCGGGAAACTTTTTCTTGATTCCCCGCACCGCTTCGGGAACGACGCCGTGAGGATCGTACGCCTCGGAACCGATTTCGTCTTTTCGGGACGGAAGCCCAAAAAGGAGAATGGCCCCGAGACCCAAATCTTGAATTTCTTGAAGTTCACCGAGGAGGGTGTCCCCGCTCCAGTGAAACTGCCCCGGGAGCGAGTCAATTGGCGCTCTTAAATTCTCGCCCGCCTTCACAAAATAGGGCATCACAAGCTGCGATAGTGAAAGTTCGGTTTCGCGGACAAGCCGCCGGAGCGCCTC
>CAYJTI010000002.1:0-28019 GCA_964373135.1 uncultured bacterium
CCTGGACTCGTAGACATACGACCCGAACCCCGGCGTGGCGGCCGGATAATTGGCCGGAAGGATGTTGAGGGTCTCCAGGTCTTCTTGAAAGGCTTGAATGTAACTCTCGGTGTAAGCCTCAAGCGGCTTCCCTTCCCGCTGGGCGCCCGCAATCGTCTTGTCGTCCACATCCGTGAGATTCATGACCTGTTTCACCTTGAGGCCCTTAAACTCGAGGAAGCGCCGGAGCACATCTTCAAAGACGAAGGCCCGGAAATTCCCGATGTGGGCATAGTCATACACCGTCGGCCCGCAGGTGTACATCCGGACCTCCCCTTTTTGGAGCGGTTCAAAGGCCTCGACCTTTCCCGTCAGCGTATTAAAAAATCGAATCATTGAATCGAATCATTCCTCGTAGCGCTTTGCGAGCCCGCGGTCGAGCAGTTCCTGGTTGAGATAATTCCCTTTTTCTAAAACCTTTTGGGGGTCGGTTTCTCCTTTGAGATAAAACACGTCCGTCAGGTAACGGTCAAACTTGTCTCGGCGCGTGACCCCAATGACCACGAAAGCCACTTGTGAAAGGACCCGCTTCACATACCGCGTCGCCTTTCGCCCTTCCTCCGCCTCCGCCGCATTGATGCCACGCAAACGAATCTTTTGCCGCGTCCACACACGAAAGCCCAAATCAATTTGCAGCCAAAGCGTGTCTGCGTCCCAAACTGTTTCGACCGTCGCCTTGTAGGTGTAAAGCGACGCCGGGCCCTTTGAACTTTTCTTGAACCGGTAACGGTCTCCCAGAGAACTTTTTTTTGTCCGGACCACCTCGACCAGCATTCCCTCCCTCGGCCGGGAAATCCCGCTGAGATTCAAATCGATTCGTGTCGTGAATCCGAGGTCGACGGAATAAAATTCCTCGGTCGGGTGGAGGTCGCGCGGCTTGACAAGGCGGTAGGTGTAAAAGGCGCCGCGAATCGGCACCAGGGCCGGCAAGGGGCGGGCGCGCTCGGCGGAAGTGGGCGCTGGACTAAGAACGTCCCCGCCCGACAAGGGCAATTTTTTTCGCCGAATACGCTCGGTAAGTTCACGGGTGTTCCAGTGCCCACGGACTGCTTGGCGAAAAAGCCGTTCGCGTTCCCTCTTCTCCAAAACTTGTGAAAGGAGATTGTAGTGAGTCCAGGGCAATTGTGCGGGCACCCGCACAATTGGGAAACGCCGCTGGAAATTTAGGATTTCATAAAGGTTCCGCCAGCTCATTCCAAGGTTGGGGGCGAGCCACCGGACGACCCCGCCGCCGTAACCGGCGCGGCCACGGTGTGTTCTCAGGTACCTATTGACAAGCCGACCCAGCCTCCAATACGTTCGGACCTTGACCGGCTCGACTGCGGCTTTGGCCTCGGCCCTCCCCTCGACTAGAATCGTTTTCGCCGCATCCAGAAGGGCTTCATCACTCCCGCGAACCGGCTCCTTCGTCATCTCACGCCACGGCACTTCTCGCGCGGCGCTTGGCCACACGTTTCCTCATCTCTCGGTGCGAAATGCCGGCTTTCTTTTCGTACTCCTGAAGAGCGGCTTGAAGTGGTTGGAGAAGACGCGGCAATTTCATTTAGGGCGGGCAAACTGAGAAGAAAATGGGGTTAGACAATCGCGGGGTCTTGTTTTAATTCCGTGGGAATCTTTTTGAGTTCGGGGCGGTTATAGATTTTTGCGAGTTCCACAAAGACCCCCTCGAAATTTCCACCTGCTTTCTTTACGCCTACGAATTCAATCCCGACCAGGCCGCCGTTTTTGTCTAAATCAATGTTGACCGAAGGCGAGTGTTCCACGGTCTTGACCCCCTTCTCACTGCTAAACTGAAGATAGAGACTCTCTTTTTTCCAATACTTGCAGCGCTTCTTTAAAGCTCAGATTCCGCTGTTGGAATCTCTTTGGTGAATCTTTTGCGAATCAGGGGTTACAAGACCCGCTTGCCGCCGCCATTGCCGATGTCAATCAGCGCCATGAACCCTTGAGTTCGGTTTCGCAAAAATTATATCACATTCAATGACCGAGCGCGCGGGTGAGGCGTGCGGTCAGGCGCTCGGCACCGAGCGGCGGGAAGAGGCGCTTGAGCTCGGGGCCGTGGGTTTTGCCGGTGAGGGCCATTCGAAGAGGCATGAAAAGGGCTTTCCCTTTCGCCTTGACTTTCCCTTGCAGGGCTCCGACAAAACGTTCATAGAGCTCCTCGCCGGCCCGAAGAGAAGGAAGGATTGAAGCCGCTGCCTGGAGGATTTCCTGCGCCTCTTTTGTCTTGAGGAGCTTCGAATCTTCGTACGGGAAATCCTCGTCAAGAATCTGAAGCCGTTCCTCCAGTTCGTCAAAGCGGACGATATTGTCTTTGAAGACCGGGAGGATTTTGTGGACGAGGGTTTCGTCCTGCTTCAGCTTTTTCTCTTCCTTGAGATAGGCCAGGGCGTGGCGCGAAAATTCTTCGTCCGAAAGCGAGCGGAGGTGCTCGCCATTGACCCAATCGAGTTTGCGGGGGTCATAAAGGGAGGCCGATTTCGTAATCCGGGAAAGGTCGAAAGTTTTCTTTAACTCCTCCCAGGTGAAGATTTCCCGGTTGTCGCCCGGGGACCAGCCGAGGAGGGCGATGTAATTGGCGAGGGCGTGAGGAAGCGTGCCCCGTCTCCGGAATTCCCGCACCGAAACCGACTCCAATCGCTTCGAAAGGGGTTCGCCTCCCGGCCCGTGAATGAGGGAGAGGTGCCCGTACTGGGGCGGGGTGAAGCCGAGCGCTTCAAAAAGAAGGAGATGCCGCGGGGTGTTGGAGAGGTGGTCTTCTCCGCGAATCACATGGGTGATTTTCATGAGCGCGTCGTCCACGCAAACGGCCAGGTGAAACGTCGGAATCCCGTCCGCCCTTTGAATCACAAAATCTCCCATCATCTCATCGAGATTGAATTCGACTTCGCCCCGGATTAAATCATGAACCTTGAGGCGGGGGTTTTCGATTTTGAAACGGACCGTCGGGCGGATTCCCCGGGCCTTTCTTTTCTCAATCTCCTCCTTTGAAAAGGTGCGCCCCCGGTTGTCAAAGCGGGGCGGCCTCCGCTCAAGGCGCGCCGCGCGCTTCATCTCCTCAATCTCTTCCTCTGTGACGTAGCAGTCGTAGGCCTTCCCTGCTTGAATCAGCTCGCGAATGTATTTCTGGTAGGTTGGAATCCGCTCGGATTGCCGGTAGGGTTCGTACTCCCCGCCCACGCCCGGCCCTTCGTCCCAGCGAATCCCGAGCCAGGCGAGGTCCTCAAGGATGGCGTCAAAATACTCGGGACGGCATCGTTCCTTGTCCGTGTCTTCAATCCGGAGGATAAATTTTCCGCCCACTTTTTGGGCGAAGAGGTAGTTGAAAAGCGCGGTCCGGACGTTGCCGAGATGAAGGCAGCCCGTCGGCGCGGGAGCGAAGCGGACGCGAATCATCGCGGACTTCGAATGAGGGTCACAAGGGCCTCGGCCGTGACGGCGCGGCCTTCCCCTTCCGGACCCAAGCCCTCCATCGTTTTCGCCTTCACAGAGACCGCTTCCGCTTCCAGTCCGAGGAGGAGGGCGAGCCGCCTCCGGATGAGCTTTTTGTAAGGGCCGAGGCGGGGCTTCTCCAAAAGAATGACTGAATCAATCCGAGAAGGGAGATGATTTCTCCGGCGGACCTCTTTAAGAACCGCCCGCAGAATTTTTTCACTTCGAATATTTTTATGACGGGGGTCCCGGTCCGAAAACCATTCGCCGATATCGCCGGCGCCAATCGCCCCGAGGAGGGCGTCGCTTGCGGCGTGCAAGAGGACGTCTCCATCCGAATGACCCAGCGCCCCTTTCTCAAACGGGATTCGAACGCCTCCGAGATAAAGTTTTCGCCCCTCGACAAGCCGGTGCGTGTCCCGCCCAAACCCCACACAGAACCGGTTCTCTGGTACCGGTTCTGCCGTACCGGTTCTGCCGTACCGGTTCTGCGGTACCGGTTCTGCTGGAACCGGTTCGCGACGGTACCGGTTCTGCTGTACCGGTTCTGCGGTACCGGTTCTGCGGTACCGGTTCTGCCGTACCGGTTCTGCCGTACCGGTTCTGCCGTACCGGTTCTGCGGTACCGGTTCTGCTGGAACCGGTTCGCGAGAACCGGTTCGCGAGAACCGGTTCCGATATTCCGCTTCAGCCAGCCGGAGGTCTGAGGATGTGGTGACCTTGAGATTCAATCCGGAATAGGAAAAAATTTTCACTTTAGCTCCGATGTTTTCCAAAAGCGAGGCCTCATCCGTGGCCGCCAAGGCGCCCGGATGAATTCGGTAAGCCTTGAGCAAGGTGGAGCGGCGCACAAGCTGGGGTGTTTCGGCCTCGTAGAGATGGGTTCGGTCCACTGTCCCAAGTACTCGGCCATTTCCCGGCGCCACCTGCTTCAAGGTCGGCACCACGGGACGGGCGAGAATCACGCCCTCAGCCTCCCCCCGTTTTTTCAGAAGAGAGAGGACCGCCGCTTTGGGGGGGAAAGGACGGGCGCCGTCGTGGACGAGGACCCAGTCCAGTCTCGGAGAGGCTCGGCGGAGAGCGTTCTTCACGGATTCCGCTCGGGTGGCACCGCCCCGGACTAAGTGAACCGGAGGGCCTGAGAATCCCCGAAGGATTTCCTTCCTCACCCAGGGCTCGGTCCCGGGCGCAACGGCGAGGAGAATTTCCCGGACCTCAGGGATTCCTTGAAAAGATTCTAAGGTGTGACGAAGGAGGGGCTTTCCTCCCAGGGGCTCGAAAAGTTTACTCAGGCGGTGTTTCGGCCGGGTCCCTTTATTCCAGAATCGCCTTCCGGAGCCTCCTCCCGCAATAATTAGGCTAACTCCCATTCCAATGGCGCATCGTCCTTTCTGAATACGCCGTTTGACAAATGCGTATCCGGTTTCAACCCCCTCACCCTCCCCTCTCCCCCTCTGGGGGAAAGGGTTAAGGGTGAGGGGGAAATCGGGGGCGGAATTTGTCAAACGCCCTACTAACGACGTCCTGAGTCTTCGTCCGCGGGCTTCGCAAAAATCATCCGGCCCGCCTGGGTCTGGAGGACACTCGTAATCATCACATTAATGGTCTGGCCGATTCGCCGCCGGCCGTTGTCCACGACCACCATCGTCCCGTCATCCAAATAGGCCACGCCCTGGTCGTGCTCCTTCCCTTCCTTGAGAACCTTCACCTGCATCGTCTCGCCGGGAATCACCACGGGCTTCAGGGCATTGGCGAGCTCGTTGATATTGAGGACCTTCACCCCTTGAAGCTCGGCGACTTTGTTGAGGTTGTAGTCATTGGTGAAAACCTTGGCATTCACGGCCTGCGCCATCTTCACGAGCTTTGCGTCGACCGTGGAGAGTTCGGGAAAGTCCATCTCCTGGATTCTCACTTCGATGTGCGGATTCCCTTTGATTCGGTTGAGGATGTCGAGCCCCCGGCGGCCCCGGTTCCGCTTGAGGGGGTCGGCCGAATCGGCAATCAGCTGAAGTTCCTTCAGGACGAACCGGGGAAGGACGAGACGGCCGCTCAAGAAATGCGCTTCGGCAATGTCTGCAATCCTCCCGTCGATAATGACGCTTGTGTCAAGAAGGATAAGCTCCTCGCCGGGACTTTTGCTCTCGAGCTTCACGAAGGGAATCAGAAGATTAAACTCTTCCTGTCCCCGGAGGATGGTCACCGCGCCGAGGTAACTGAACATCACGGCCGAAAGAACCCCGAGCTGATGCAGGCTCTCCTCGGGCATCTGGACATACTCGGCCACCCCCATGAAGAGCCGGTTGACGATAAGCCCCAGGCCAATCCCGACCAGAATCGAAAGGATATTGCGGACGGTGTAGCGCTTAAAGAAGTAGTCGATGAGGACGACGAGGGCCGAAAAAAAGAGTCCGACTCCCGCGCCAATCCACTTTCCCTGAGGCAGTTCGTAAGGGAAAAACCACTGGAAATGCGAAACATAACCGTAGAGGGTAAACAAACCGACAAAAAGAATTCTCAACATTAGAATCATGGTCATCACTCCTTTTTATGATTGGAAAACTGTCCCCCCGGTACCGGTTCTCCGAGAACCGGTACCGGAGAACCGGTTCGCGAGAACCGGTACCGAGAATGTTAAACAAAGGGAACAACGGGAACCCCTTTCTTCCCCTTTTCGTCATCCCGCTTCAGAAGCCGCCAGGGATGGGTCTTAATCTCCCGAACAAAATCGCGCATCTCTTGATAAAGATCTTCCTCCACCACCAGACTCCCCACGGTCCCCTCTCCTTTTTCAATTTTCCCGAGAATGGTCTCCAGAGACCCGGCCGAGGCGTTGAGGTGTTTCAAGCTCTCCGTCAAATCCTTTTCGGACCCCGACAAGATTTGATTGAGGGAACGGGTCAAGCTCGCAAAGTTCGTAAGCGAGTCCCGGAGGGCGGTTTCGGTTTCCTTATCCTCAAGGGCCCGCTTCACCCGTTTCAGGATGGCTTCCAAGTGACTCGCAATCTCGTCGGCCCGAGTGATGAGTTCCTCCATCGGGACCGGGTTGGCCCCCCGGACCGTGTCGCCATCCCTGAGAAATCGGCCTTTTCCCGGCCGGGGGGTGATTTCAATATGAGGCTCGCTTAAGATATGCGTTCCTCGAATGCTGAGTGTGTAATTTTCCCTAATTTCATAACCCTTTGCAATGAAAAGTTGCACGTGAACCTCGGCCTGGCCCGTCTCGGGGTCCTCTTTGAGGGTGACCTTGCTGACCTCCCCGAGCCGGACCCCCGCCATCCGGACCGGCGCTCCCCGGTCGAGAATGCTCACATAATTGAAAATCACGTTCACCTGATAGCCCGGCCGAAATAGGTAGACGCCGCTCACAAAAAACACCACCACCGAAAGCAGGATGAATCCGAAAATCACAAATGCCCCGACCCACACCTCATTCCGTCTTCTCTTCATCCAGGCTCCCTTTCTCCGATTTCAGTCGGTAATCGGTCCCGTCGCCGACCCGGTGATGAACTGACGAATGATTGGATTCGCCGTGTTCTTAATCTCCTCGGGGGTGCCGGTCCCGATAATTTTCCCCTCGTAGAGCATCGCAATCCGGCTCGCCATCTTGTAGGCGCTTTTCATGTCGTGCGTCACCGCCACGCTCGTGACCCGGAGTTTTTGGTGCATCTCCACAATGAGGTCATTAATCCCGTCCGCCATAATCGGGTCGAGCCCGGTCGTCGGCTCATCATAAAGAATAATTTTAGGATCGTAACAGATTGCCCGCGCCAAGCCAACCCGCTTCTTCATCCCCCCCGAAAGGGCCGCCGGCATCAAATCCCCGATTCCCGCCAGGCCCACAAGCCCCAATTTTTCCTGGACCTTCTCCCGCACCACCTCCGCGGGGAGCGTCGTATGTTCATCAAGGGAGAACCCGACATTCTCCCGGACCGTCAGCGAATCAAAAAGCGCCGCCCCTTGAAAAAGCATCCCGAGTTTGAGGCGGAATTGGTCGAGCTCCCGCTCCGTGAGCGAAAAAATATCGACGCCGTCAATCACCACCGTCCCCTCGTCCGGCTGCATAATCCCCATGAGGTGTTTCAACAAAACACTTTTCCCGCATCCGGACCGGCCGATGATGACCAAGGTCTCCCCCGTCCGGATTTCAAGGTCGACGCCCCGGAGGACGTCATTCGCGCCGAAACTTTTGTGGAGCCCCTTGACCTCAATCATTAGAACCAAAAGGTGCCAGGCACTTTTCAGGTGCCTGGTCCCTGTTCACCTCCATCATTAAAAGAAGTAGAAGACGGCGGTAAAGAAACAGTCGAGGGTGATGATTAAAATGAGCGCCACCACCACCGCCGTAGTGGTGGAACGGCCCACCCCCTCCGCGCCCCCCTCGGTCCGGAATCCGAAATAACAGCCGACAATCGTAATCACCGTCCCAAAAACAAACGCCTTAATGAGGCCGGTCATCACATCCTTAATCATCAAGATTTCGATGCTTCGCTCAATGTATTGGTGCGAGCTAATCCCTAACTTGAAAACCGCCACAAAATAGCCGCCGAGCATCCCGATGCAGTCGGCATAGATGGTGAGAAAAAAAAGCATGAAGAACCCGGCGACGAGCCGGGGAACGACCAAATACCGGACCGGGTCCGTGGCGAGAGACCGAAGCGCGTCAATCTGTTCAGTGACCTTCATCGTTCCAATCTCCGCGGCAATCGAAGCGCCGACCCGCCCCGCGACCACCATCGCCGTCAAAACCGGCCCCAACTCGCGCGTCATGTAAAGCGCCTCCAGGTTCGACGTGAACTGCTCCTCCGCAAAGTGGCGCAACTGGTAAGCCGATTGCAGGGCGAGAACCATCCCCGTGAAAAGTGCCGTGAGAAAAACAAGCGGGAGGGAGGTCACCCCAATCCGAGTCATCTGCTCGAGCGTGTATTCCCAACGAAGCCTGGTGGTAAAAAGCGTCGCCACGGCATCGCGAAGCAGGAGGGTAATCCCGCCGGCGTGGTAGGCGAAATCCAAAGAGTGCCGGCCGAACTCTCCGAGCCACGACCGAACCGAAACAATCCGTCGCAAGGTTTCTAATCGCTGGTCCATGGCTTTAGAACTTCACCTTCGGGCCCAAGAGGGCGTGCGTTTCGGCCTCGCCTTCCTTCTGAGAATCTCCACCGGCCCCCATCTCAAGCCCCATCGTCATTCGCTGGCCGAGCGGCTTCTCCGCCTGAATCGCCGACTCCCCTTCTTTCCACCCCACATTCATCCCTCTCCAAATCACGAGATGGTCCGGACCTTTGATTCGAATCCCGTGAAATACATTCGCGAGAGAAAGGTCAATCGCCCCGGTCATCTTCAAGGTATTCCGCCCCCTGAGAATCTTCGAGTCGTAGAGCTTGAGGTAGGGCGGAAAGCCCCGAAATTTTAAAATGGCCTGGTCAAAGTCGAGTTTTTCAAGCGTCCCCTCTTCAATCGTGAAATATCCCTCGACATCCGGCCGGTTGAGTTCCCCCCGGAGTTTCAGTTTTCCTTGGAGTCTTCCCGACAAGTTCGACGGGAGCGGGCGGCCGCCAAAATCTTGGACGGTTTCCAAGGGAAATCCCTCGACCCGAAGGACCAAATCCTTGCGGGGCTCAGACCCCTTGAAAAGAATTCGTCCGTCCAGGTGAAACACCTCGCCCCAATCGCAATCGATTTCGTGAATCCCTTCCCGGCTGAGCTCAAAGGTGCCGTGAAAATCATGAAACGGCTCATACTCCATAATCAGAGTGTCAGTTTTCACGGTTCCCCGGAAACGGGCCGGGGCGTGCCGGGACGCCTTGGGAAGCGGAACAAGCTGAGCCTCTCCCGAGACGACCCAGTCGAGATTCGCCACTGAGACGTGCTCGAGCGCGAACTGTGTCTTGAATCCGAGCTCGCTCAGATTCGAATGAATCTCAAAACGGCGGCGCTCCCGATGGAACTGGGCCTCATAATTTCCATTCGAACGGTCCACCACCCCCCGGCCGGTGTAACCCCGGGGCAGGGCGAGGTTCAAAAAATGAATCTTCGGGCCTTCTTGAAGAACCGTCCCCGTGAAGGGGTAGCTCTTGCCCCGCCAGCCCAACGAGCCTCCGAGCTTTCTTTTCGCGAAATCGGCCTGAACCGAAAAACGTAACGTCCCCTCCCGGCTCTCCTGCCTCATCTCCAAATCCGCTCGCGGCTCCCCCTGCCATTCTTCAATCTTTCCCTTCCACTCCACCTCCCAGTCGTGGAAAAGGCTCGTCAGGCCCCGAGTCTGAATCACCCGGTCGCTCAAGGAGACCTCTCCCTTCATCGACTTCATGGGGATTCCGCTCGCCGCCAGAAAACTCACTCCCTCAAGCGACGCCTCAAGCTCGTAATGCTCAAACGGAAGGTCCGTGGTCCCCCGCAATTTTATTTCTCCCTCCGCGACGCCCGCCAGTTTGGCGCTCAATCTCACCTCAACCCGGCCCTTTGGATTCAACTTGGCCTTGAATTGAACGCCTGAAAGTTTGAGTTCCTCTCCCCCCTCTCCCCACGGATAACGAAGCTCGCCCTGTCGAATGACGAGTTCGGCCGGAACCCGCGGGGCCGAGGCGAAGGCCGAATCGAGGAAGGGGAGCGGCTTCCGAGGGCTTTGAAAACGAAGCATCGGGGCTTCGAGGACAATCCGGGAAGGGACCTTGAAATCACCCCGGATAAGATTCACCAGACCGTAGCCAAAGACGAGCCGCTTGAGCTCAAGTATCGAAACCGCCTGTCCGGCGGCGGAGTGGATTTCAATCCCTTCAAAAACGATTTGAGAGAGGGCGCCCAGCCGAATGGCTTTGATTTTGACCGGGGCCTTGAAAATCTCACTCGCCCGGGCCTCGGCAAACTCTTTAAAGGGCGTCCGGCTCAGGCGGGCTTGGGCAAATTGCAAGGCTCCCCAGTAGAGGAACAGGCCGAGCAGAAGAAGGAGGGAAACCAGCCGGCCCCGCCCGAGGCCCTCATGAGGCTTTCTCAAAGGTAATAATCTCTCCGCGGAGTTCGACCCGAATTTTATCGCCTTCTTGGAACTTTCCCGAGAGGATTTCTTCGGCGAGAACGTTTTCAAGGTAGCGCTGGATGGTGCGTTTCAAGGGGCGGGCGCCAAAATTTTCGTCGTAGCCTTTGTCGATGAGGAACTTCAGGGCCTCGGGAGAAACGGTGATTTCCATTTTCTTGTCCTTGAGGCGGTCCTTCAACTCTTTCATCTCGAGCTCGATGATTTTCTCAAGGTCTTCGCGCCGGAGGGCGTGAAAGACAATCATATCGTCCACCCGGTTGAGGAACTCAGGGCGGAAAACTTTTTTGACCTCGTCCAAGAGCCTTCGTTTCATCGCCTCATAGGTCTGCTCTTCCCCCTGGGCGCGGAACCCCAGTTCCCCCTGCTTTCGAAGGAGGTCCATTCCGACATTCGACGTCATAATGATGAGGGTGTTGCGGAAGTCGACCCTTCTCCCAAAGGAATCGGTGAGGCGCCCCTCTTCCATCATCTGGAGGAGGATATTGAAGACGTCGGGGTGCGCCTTTTCAATCTCATCGAAAAGGACGACCGAATAAGGCCGGCGCCTCACCTTCTCGGTGAGCTGACCTCCCTCCTCATAGCCGACATAGCCGGGGGGGGCGCCCACGAGGCGCGAGACGTTGAACTTCTCCATATATTCGGAACAGTCGATGGAAACGATGGCCTCCTGGTCCCCGAACATGAACTCGGCCAAGGCCCGCGCCAAAAGGGTTTTTCCAACGCCCGTCGGACCGAGGAAAATGAAGGCCCCCATCGGCCGCTTCGGGTTCCGGAGACCGGAACGGGAACGGCGGACGGCATTGGAAATCGCCCGAACCGACTCGTCCTGCCCAATGACCCGCTTGTGAATTTCCTCCTCCATCCGGAGGAGACGGGTGGTCTCCTTCTCTTCCAGGCGGAGCAAGGGGACGCCGGTCCATTTTGAAACAATGGTCGCGATGTCTTCGGCCGTCACTTGAATTTCCACTTCGGATTTCGATTCCTTCCAGCTCTTCCGGAGCCGGCTCAGCTCGTCTTTTGTCTTCCGTTCCTCGTCCCGGAGTTTCGCCGCCTTCTCAAAATCCTGCCCCTTGATGGCGGCCTCTTTTTCCACTTTGAGCTCCTCAATCTGGGCCTCGAGTTTCTTCAAATCCTTGGGGAGGGTCGTCACGGAAAGACGGGCGCGCGAGGCCGCCTCGTCGACCAGGTCAATCGCCTTGTCCGGGAGAAAGCGCCCGGTGATGTAACGGTCAGAAAGCTTGGACGCCGCCTCGAGGGCCTCATCGAGAATCTTCACCCGGTGGTGCGCCTCATATTTATCCCGGAGCCCCTTCAGAATTTCAATCGTCTCATCCACCGACGGCGGGTCGACAATGATGGTTTGAAACCGCCGGGCCAGCGCGGCGTCTTTTTCAATGTATTTCCGGTATTCGTCCAGCGTAGTCGCTCCAATGCACTGAATTTCTCCCCGGGACAAAGCCGGTTTCAGGATGTTGGACGCGTCAATGGCCCCTTCGGCGCCGCCCGCTCCCACGAGGGTGTGGAGCTCGTCGATAAAAATCACCACATTTTCGGAGCGGCGAATCTCGTCCATGACCGCTTTAATCCGCTCCTCAAATTGGCCGCGGTATTTGGTCCCGGCCACCATGAGCGCCAGGTCGAGCACAACAATCCGTTTCTCAATCAGAACCTCCGGCACGTCCCCGGCCACAATCCGCTGGGCGAGCCCCTCGACGATGGCCGTTTTTCCGACGCCGGCCTCTCCGAGAAGGACCGGATTATTTTTGGTCCGGCGGGCCAGAATTTGAATCACCCGCTCGATTTCATTTTCGCGGTCGACCACCGGGTCGAGTTTCCCTTCACGGGCCAATGTAGACAAGTCCCGCCCAAACGCATCCAAGGCAGGGGTCTTGGTCTTTGTCTTCGTCCCGCCCGCGGTCGACCCCCCCCCGCCGCCGCCCCCTCCCCCGCCTCCCGGCGCTGAAGAACCGAGGAGCTTAATCACCTCCGCCCTCACCTTGTTGAGATCTAATCCGACATTCATCAAAACATGACTGGCAACGCCCTCCCCTTCTTTAATGAGGCCGAGCAGGAGATGTTCCGTGCCGATGTAGTTGTGGCCCAATCGGCGGGCCTCATCCATCGCGAGCTCGATGACCTTTTTCGCCTTCGGGGTAAAAGGAATATCGCCGGAGACAATCGTGCTCGGTCCGAACTGGACAAGCTTCTCGACCTCGAGGCGAATCGTGTCCAGGGAGAGCCCCAGATTCTGGAGCACCGCCGCGGCCACGCTTTCTCCCTCCTTAATCAGGCCCAGGAGGATATGCTCGGTCCCGATGTAATCGTGGTTAAAACGCTTGGCCTCCTCTTTGGCGAGGATGATGACCTTCCGGGCTCTTTCGGTAAACCGGTCAAACATGGAATTCTCTCTGGTTAAATGGGGACGTTGGTTAACATCTCTCGGATTTTTTCCGCCCGGCGGACATCCCGCTCGGCGGCCCCGAGGGCGCGGCCGTCCATCTTCTGAAGATGGGCCGGCTGAATCACGAGGAAAAGCCGGTTCAGCTCCCGGTGGGTCAACTTGGAAATAAATCCCAAATCCACGCCCAGGCGGACGAGCGACAGAAGCTGCACCGCCTCTTCTGAGGAGACGACGCGGGCCGACTTCAACACACCGAGGGCCCGCCAAATTTGGTCTTCGAACTTCGACTTCCGCTTTTCCAACAGGTGCGCCCGGGCCTCCTTCTCGTGAGACACCATCTGGTGAATCACCTTTTCGAGTCCCGTGATGATTTCCTCTTCATTCTGCCCGAGCGTTATCTGATTTGAAATTTGGAAAAAGTTCCCCGTCGCCTGCGTCCCCTCCCCGTAAAGGCCGCGCGTCGCCAGATTCATCTTCGCCAGCGCCTGAAGCACCTTGTTGAGCTGCTTCGTCAAGACGAGGCTCGGAAGGTGAAGCATGCAGGAGGCCCGGAGGCCGGTCCCCACATTCGTCGGGCAGGCCGTCAGGTAGCCCAAGGCGGCGTGAAAAGAGAAGGGAATGCTTTGCTCCAGTTCGCTAATCACCTCGTGAATAATCCGCCAGGCCTCCGTCAGATTCAGCCCGGACTGGAGGATTTGGAGCCTGACATGGTCCTCTTCCAGCATCATGAGGCTCACGACCTCGTTTGGGCTGACGGCCACCGCCTTTTCTCCCTGGTCCATCGCATGCTCCCGGCTAATGAGGTGCCGCTCGAGAAGGAATTGTTTATCGAGCTCGGTCACGTCATGGTAACGGATGAAAAGAACATCTTTCAAAGCGGGGGTCCGGTGAAGGGACTCTTCCAGGAGGTCGATGATTTCCTCCGCATGCTCTTTCGTGAGTTTGGACAAGAAAGGGAAGCCGGCAATGTTCCGCGCCAGCCGGATTCGGGAGCTCATGACGACATCCGCATCCGGCCCGGTTCCCCGGAGCCATTCGGTCGGATTCTGAAGGAGCCGGTCGATGAGTTCACTCATGCGTCAGCCTTTCTTCTTTCCCTTCTTCCATTTCTCTTCCAGCTGTTTAATCTGGTCGCGCACTTTCGCCGCCTCTTCAAAGGCCTCTTCGCGGACAAATTTCCGGAGCCGGTTGTGTAATTCCTTCAGGTCGTGCACGGCGCGGCCCGCGGAGTTGGACGAAGGGAGCGAGGCGGGGCGGAGCCCGGTGTGCTGGGCCGCGTGCTGAACCCGTTTGATTAAAGGGATTAAGAGTTTGGAAAACGACTCGTAGCACTCCCCGCATCCGAGCCGGCCGCTCCGGCTGAATTCATCGTAATAAAGGCCGCAGTTTGAACACTTGAGCGAACTCCTTTCAATCCCCGTCACCTCTTTGGCAAGCTCCGTCAGGTCGTGCAGGAGGTCCGCTGGGTTGAAGTGGGTCTTGAACTGCGTCCCCTTCTCCTGGGCACAGGTCTCACAGAGATGGATTTCGACCATCTGTTCGTTCACAATCTCGGTGAGGTGAATTGTCGCCTCGCTCGTGCCGCAAATGTTACACACCATTGTTCTTACCCTGCCAATCGACTGCTCAATTGTAACATGCCTGCAAATTTAGTACCAAAGCTACCCGCCCAGGCCTGGCCCCGGGGTTCAGAGCGAATATCGGACGCCCTCCTTTTTAGTTAACTCGTGGAAGGCCTTCATGAAAGCTTGGGTTTGGGGCCCCGGCTTCCCGCTCCCAATGGTCCGGCCGTCGATTTTGACCACCGGAATGACCTCGGCCGCCGTGCCGGTCAGGAAGACCTCGTCCGCATTGAAGAGGTCGTGCCGGGTCAAGATACGCTCTTCCGCGGCCGCCTTCTTCCCTCTCGCCATCTCCAAAATGGCCTGCCGGGTAATCCCTTTGAGGACCCCTACGTAGGTGGGCGGTGTCAGCAACGTGCCGTTTTTAACCATAAAGATATTGTCACCGGTGCATTCCGCCACATAGCCCTGGTGATTCAGGAGGAGGGCCTCCAAATATCCCGAATTATTCGCCTCGATTTTCGCCAGGATATTGTTGAGATAATTAAGAGACTTGAGGGCCGGATTCACCGCCTCGGGAAAATTCCGGACCGTCGGCACCGTGATAATTTCAAGTCCGTGCTGGTAGAGCCGCTCGGGGTAGAGAACGATTTTGTCCGTGATGATAATCACGGTCGGCCGCTTGCACTTGTTGGGGTCGAGCCCCAAATCGCCCGGGCCCCGGGTCACGACCACGCGAATGTAGGCATCGCTGAGTGCGTTCCGCCGAAGCGTCTCGACGACGGCCCCGGTCATCTCCTTCTGACTCAGAGGAATCTTGAGGAGAATCGTGTGCGCCGATTCCCAGAGGCGGTCGAGGTGTTCTTTCAGCTTAAAAACCAAGCAATGGTAGGAACGAATCCCCTCGAAAACGCCGTCTCCATAAAGGAGGCCGTGGTCAAAGACCGAAACCTTGGCCTCGCTTTTTGGGAACCATTTCCCGTCAATATAAACTTGAATTTCCATTCAGAATTTCTCCTCTAAGTTTAGATAGATTTGATGCCGTCTTGAACCAAGACCCCGTCGTGGAGACGATAGAGGTTTCCATACTTTGCGGCCCGGCCCTCATCATGCGTGACAATCACAAGCGCCAGGCGAGACTCCCGGTGAAGCGAACTCACAAGGTTGAAAACCACCTCGGCCGTCTCGTCGTCCAGATTCCCCGTCGGCTCGTCGCAAAAGAGAACCTCGGGCTCATTCATTAAAGCCCGCGCGATGGCCGCCCGCTGCTGCTCCCCGCCTGAGAGCTCACTCGGGAAATGTCCCTCCCGCCCCTCAAGACCGACCCGTCCGATGAGTTCCTTCGCCCGCCGGGGATTTGGACTTCGGGCGAGGAGGCTCGGGAGAAGGACATTTTCAAAAAGCGTCAGCTCCGGAAGCAGATGGAAGAGCTGAAAAATAAATCCAATCCTTCGATTCCGGTAAAGGGAAAGTTCCCTCTCACCCATCTGGCTCAAATCGGCCCCCTTGAAAAAAATTCTTCCCTCCGTGGCCCGGTCGAGCCCGCCCAAAAGATGAAGGAGCGTTGACTTTCCCGAACCGGACCGTCCGACGATGAAGGCCATCTCCCCGGCCGACAGGGAAAAGTCCACCCCTTTCAGGATAGCAAGCGGCCCTTCCGGCGTCGGAAAATCTTTCCGCACCTTCTCTGCGACCAGCAGCGTGACCCGATTACTCATAACGAAGGGCCTCCACCGGATTGAGGCTGGCGGCCCGCTGGGCGGGATAAATCCCGGCCAGAATCGCCGTCAGGAGCGCCAGGGTCACAATGGTCGTCACATCCAAAAAGTTAATCTCGGTCGGAATCCGGTCCAGGTAATAGATGTCGCTCGGGAAGACAGCGAGTCCGGTTGTCTCTTCCAGAAAATCCGCAATCGGATTCAAATTCCAGGCGGTGACAAGCCCCAAGATCGAGCCGAGAATCACCCCGAAGACCCCCACGCTGAATCCCTCCAACACAAAGATCTTTCGAACGCCGGCGCGCGTCGCCCCAAGCGCCCGCAGGATTCCAATATCCTTCGTCTTTTCCATGACGACCATAATCAAGGTGGACGAGATGTTGAAGGCCGCCACGAGCACAATCAGCGCGAGGAGAATGGTCATGACGTTTTTCTCCACCTGGAGCGCCGCAAAAAAGTTTCGATTCATGTCGACCCACGAACGGACCCAGTAATCGGCCCCCAGCTCAAACTGAAAAAATGACTTGAGCTCCTCGGCCTGGTCCACGTCCTTAAACCGCACACTGAGCCCGGTCACCCGGTTTCCCAAATGATAAAGGCGCTGTGCCTCCTCCAGGCTCACGAGCGCAAGCCCCGTGTCAAAATCGTTCATCCCGAGCCGAAAGATGCCCGCCACCCGGAAGGTCTTCGCCTCCGCCTCCTCCAGCGAAAAGGGCTTCCCCTCCTCCGCAAAGGGCGCAATGAGGGAGACCCGGTCATTCGGACCGACCCCCAAAATCTGGGCCAAGGGTTCTCCCAACACAATCGAGGGAACCATCTGGCGTTCTGTTTTCTTAAAGAGGCCGAAGAAGCGCCGTTTGACTTGGACCTCCTCAATCGGCTCAAAATCAAGGACCCCCCAACGAAGACTCTCGCCAAAAATGGTGAGGTCCTCCCGGAAACGGTCAATCCCTTTGACAAGGACGCCCGTCGCATTCTCGGCCGAGCGAAGAATCGCCTGGCCCTGAACAAAGGCCGAAACATTTTCCATTTCGGCCTCCTTCCAAGAATGAATCTTTGCCATCACCGCCTCGGGGTCTTCCACGCCTCCTTCTCTTTCAATCCGGAGGTGGGGATGAACGTTGACGATTTTCTCCTTGAGCTCCCGGTCAAACCCGCTCATGACGGCGAGGACCACAATGAGCGCCATGACCCCCACCGCCACGCCCAAAATCGAAATCAATGAAATGAGCGAAATAAACCCCGTCTTTCTCCGCCGGGTTAAATGTTTGAAGGCAATCCAGGATTCGTAATTCATGCAGGCCTCAGCTGAGGAAAGAAAATGACCTCTCGGATGGACGGGCGGTTTGTGAGAATCATGACGAGCCGGTCGATTCCGATTCCCAGGCCGCCGGCCGGCGGCATGGCATATTCCAGGGCCGTGAGGAAATCTTCGTCCACCTGCTTATTGCCTCCGATAATCTCCGCCTGATTTTCAAGGCGTTCACGCTGAATCACCGGGTCATTCAATTCCGAAAAGGCGTTCGCGATTTCCATTTTTCCAATGTAAAGTTCGAACCGGTAGACGAGCTCTGGGTTTCCCTCCTTCGGTTTGGCCAAGGGCGTCAGGGCCGCCGGGTAGTCCACCACAAACGTCGGGTCCCAAAGCTCGGGCTCGACAACGTGGCCGAAGACGATATTCAGGACGTCCATCGCTTCGTCTGCCGGGTCAAATTCGATGCCGAGCCGTTTCGCCTCCTTTTTGATGTCGGCCTTCCGCCAGTCAACTTTTGTTTTCTCCCGAAGCGCCTCGTAAAAAGAGACTCGCCTCCAGGGCCTCTTGAAACGGACCGGCCGGTCCCCGTAGGTCAATTCGTCCCGGCCGTGAATCTTCTCCACCAAATTCGCCAGGAGCTCTTCCGTCAACGCCATCATATCGGAATCATCGGCATAAGCCTGGTAGAGTTCGAGCATCGTGAATTCGGGGTTGTGCCGGACCGAAATCCCCTCGTTCCGGAAATTCCGGTTAATCTCATAGATTTTCTCCAGGCCGCCCACGAGGAGCCGCTTGAGGTAAAGCTCCGGGGCGACCCTGAGGTAAAGGTCCAGATCGAGCGTTTCATGGTGCGTGGCAAAGGGACGGGCCCGGGCGCCGCCCGGAATCGGCTGCATCATCGGGGTTTCCACTTCGAGAAAACCCCGGCCGTCCAGAAACTGGCGAATCTCCCGGACAATCCGGCTTCGTTTGAGAAAGGCGTCCCGGACTTCTTCATTGACCAGTAAATCGACCGAGCGGTTTCGGTAACGGATTTCAACATCCTTGAGCCCGTGCCACTTTTCGGGGAGGACCCGGAGGATTTTCGAAAGGAGGGTGAAGGTCTCAATTCGAATCGTCCGCTCCCCCATCTTGGAGGTAAAAAGCGGCCCCTCCAATCCAATGATATCTCCCAGGTCTAAACTGAGAAACCTTTCATACTCCTTGGCCCCCAGAACCTCTTCTTTGGCGTAGAGCTGAATCTTACCGCTTCCATCTTTGAGGTCCGAGAAGGTGCTTTTCCCGTGGCTTCGCCGGGCCATGAGCCGCCCCGCCACCCGGACCTTTCGTCCTTCTTCGAACCGGCTCAAAATTCCTTCCAGCGGCTCCACCGGCAGAAATCGTCCGCCATACGGAGCCCTCCCCTCCTTGAGGTAGGCTTCGCGCTTCGCTTTCCTTTCTCGGAACAGCTCTGATTCCTCGCTCATTCGTAAAATGCGTAAAATGGAATTTTTTCCGACTTGAGTTTGGCACTTTTTCAAATCATCCCTTCTCCCCCCAAGGGGGGAGAAGGTAAGGATGAGGGGGGTCGATTCTCGAAGTCCCCTCACCCTAACCCTCTCCCAGAGGGAGAGGGTAAATCAGAATTGGCTCCAATTTCTTTTCTCCCCTCCCTCTCAGAGGGAAGAGGGAAAAACTGCCAAACTCAGGTTTTCTAACTTAAACGGCTGATTATAGATGAGGCGGTTTGGGGTGTCAAAGTTTCTTTGGAAAGTTTGGAAAGTGCCCCAAACAGAGGGGCCTTCCCGAAGGGCTTGAGGAGAATCAGGATGAGGGGGAGCAAAACCAGGGTGCAGACGAGGGCGAAAAAGATGGTGAGGCTCGTCAAGAGGCCAAAATAAATCGTGGGACGAAAGCTTGCGAAGACGCTCGAGGCGAAGCCGAAGACCAAAATCAGAGTGGCCACGACGAGGGCCTGACCCACATTTCGGTAGGTGTGGTGCAGGGCCTGAAGGTAGTGGTGCCGATGGTCAAATTCGAAACGAAACCGGTAAAGAAAATGGACCGAGGCATCGACCACCAGGCCGAGGGCGACGCTCGAAATCATCGCCGTCGTCGTCGAAAGTTCTATCCCCGCCCAGCCCATGAGCCCGTAAAGGCCGAGAATCGGAAATAAGTTTGGGACGGCCGCAAGAAGTCCCATCATGAAGGAGCGGAAGAAGAAGGCGATGAGCGCCAAAATCAAGAAAAAGGTGAAGCCGAGGCTCTGGAGCTGATTGGTGACCAGCCGCTCGGCCATCTGACCCAGGAGGACGACGCTTCCCGTGAGACGGATTCGATACTCATCGCCAAAATTTTCTCTCACGTAACTCCAAATCTTTTCCTCCCTGACCCGCCCCTTTTCGGTGCCGATGGCCTTCATCCGGCCCTCGAGCGAGAGCCGGCGGAAATCCCGGGAAATAAAACTCCAAAAGTCCGGGTTGTTGGACTCTGCCATCTTCTCAAGGTAAGTTTGAAGGGTTTCCTCGTCTTCGGGAATGGCAAAGGCGGCCGCCTCTCCCTCTCTCGCTTCGTGAACCTTTTTGACCAGGAGCGGGAGGGAGTTCACCTTCGTGATTTCAGGCATTGCTTCCATAAATTGCGCAAAGGCATCGACCTTCTTCATCGTTTCGACGGTCACCATCGGCCCCCGGTCTTTGCGCTCAATCGAAATCCCGAGCGAATAGACCCCGGCGAGGCGCTGGTCGATGAAACGGGTGGCGACGGCCAAGGCCGAGTCAGGACGGAGGTCACGAACCAGATTGGTGTCTATCCGGATTCTGGGGAGGCCGACGACCGCAAGAATCAAAAGAAGGGCGGCAATCGCCAGAAGAATCCACTTCAGGTGGAATTCAATCCGCTCGAGCGCGTAAACGATGATGCGGTTAAAGAAATGCTGCTCGCCCTCGGCCCGCCAATCCCCTTTCAACGGAAGGATGGGGAGAAGGAGAGGGGTCAGGACCATCGTAATGAGATACGAGTAAGAGGTCCCAATCGCAGCCGCCACGCCAAAGCTTTGGACCGCCGGGACCCGGTTGAGACAGAGCGACAAAAATCCGGCCACGGTCGTAGCCGCCGCCAGGAAACAAGGAATCCCCAAGTGCTGAAGCGTGAGGCAAATGCACTCCCTCAAACTCGGGTGGTGCGGCCTCAGCTCACAAAAAAGATTAATGAGATGGACAACGCTCGTCACCGTCACAATCATCACCACAGGACCCAAAAGAGAATTGACCAGATTGAGCGGCCTTCCCATGAGGGAGACGGTCCCAAAGGTCCAAACGAGGGTGACAAAAACAACCGACATCGCCACAACGACGCTCGCCCCGTTCCGGTAAATCAGGAAGGTCGCCAGAATCAGAAAAAGCGCGACGGCGGGGATGAAGAAGGCCTGGTCTCTTTGAATCGAGTCGGTCAGGTCGTACTGCTCCACCGGCGAACCGGCCACATAAAAACGGACCCCCCGCCAGGAGAAGGACTTCAAGGTCCGGCGAAGCTCGCCAATGTAACCTTGAAGAAAGTTCGGGTCCTTCGGTTTGGCCCGGAGGCGTAAAAGGATGGCCCCCACCTTCCCGTCCCGGGAAACAAGGTTTCCTTGAATCAAGGGGTGGCGCAGGGCCTCTTCGCGAAATTCCTGAATCGATTTCTCCCCCTCGAAGACCCCCGAAATCAGGGGTTCGATCTTCACGCCGAAAATCTTGTGCCGGATGTCTAAGGCATTCGTCACGCTCACCACCCGGTCCACCCGCCGGTCAGAGGCGAGGAGGCGTGTCAAGACATGTGTCAGGCGGAGGTTTGTGAGCGTGAGATAATCGGAGGTCTCAATCGCCACGGCCACCAAATGGTCGCTCCCGAAATTTTCCTTGAACTCCTGATAAAAGCGGTACTCGGGGGTGGTCTTCGTGAAAAGGGTTTCCGTGGAGGGGTCGATTCTGAGCGAGGTCGCCTCATAGCCAAAGAAAAGGGTGGCGAGGATGAAGGCCAAGAGAAGGGGCCAACGTAGGACGAATACCAAAACGGCGAATTTTCTGAACCCCTGACTCACTTTGTGTTACTTTATTCTCCTTAAATGTTAAGCGTCTGCCTAGCGTTATTTTATTCGGCTGTGGCCCTCGTCTGGCTCACCCGAGCGGGACGGGCCCTCCGCTTCCTCCGGAAATGTCCTGAAGTCCTTCCCTCGCAGGCTTCGCAAGACCCGCTTCCCCGAGTCTCGGTCCTCCTCCCGGTTAAAAATGAGGAGGTCAATATCGAGGCGTGGCTCGCCCGTCTTTTGGCCCAGGATTCTCCCGCCGATGAAATTATCGTCACCAACGACCATTCCACTGACCGGACTCCGGAAATCCTGGCTCACTTCGAACGCCTGAATCCCGGCCGGCTTAAGCTCCTCGAGGCGCCGGCGGTCCCGGAGGGGTGGACGGGAAAAAATTGGGCCTTGGCCCAAGGCGAGCGGGAGGCCCAGGGGGAGTGGTTTCTTTTTACCGACGCCGACACCCGCTTTGAGCCCTTCACGATTTCGAGTGCCGTCCGTCATGCGGAAGCAAGGCGGCTTGATTTCCTCACCCTCTCGCCCCGCTGCCTCGTGGAAGGCTTTTGGGAAAAGTTACTCGAGCCCTTTGCGATGGCTTTTTTCGGACTCTGGTTTCCCCTGGAAAAGGCGAATGAACCCGATTCGACCGCCGTCTTTGGAAACGGACAGTACCTGATGATACTGAAGTGGCTTTGCCAGAAAATCGGCGGCCACGAGAAGGTGAAGGGAAGTTATTTGGAAGACTTCGCGCTCGCGAGGGAAGCCAAAAAGGCCGGCGCCCGGGTCGAGTGTGCGAGGGGGACGAAAATTTTCGGGACCCGGATGTATCGCTCCTTTTCAGGAATCTGGCTGGGGTGGCGGCGAATCTTTCTTCATGCGTTTGACAAGAATGCCGTTCGTCTCGGGGCGAAGGCGGGGCTCCTCTTCCTATTTTCCTTTCTTCCCTTCGCCCTGTTTCCCTGGCTGGCTCCCTCGCCGCTTGCGGCGATTCCCGTCTTCGCCCTGATTTTTATCACAAGCGCCCGGGCCTATGCCCTCGTCGGAGCGCCCCAAGCTTATGCGCTCCTCCACCCCCTCGCCGGGCTCCTCCTGGGCGGAATCCTCCTCGATGCCGCCTCACTCGCCCTCCGAAAAAAAGAAGTGACGTGGCGTTAGGTACCGGTTCTGCCGAACCGGTTCTGCAGGGGACAGTTTACAAATTTGTAAAGTGTCCCCTGCAGAACCGGTACCGAATTAGAGGAGGATGTAGCCCGCCTCGATGGCGTAACGGACGATTTTTTTCAGGAATGCAAGGTCGGTATTCGGGAAGCGGATGGAAGTGTCTCGGAGAAACGTGCGGGTATTCGTGACATCGAAGGTGAGGGAATTTCCCAGGTAGCCCAGATAAGGCTGAATTTTAGAAAAAATTTCCCGCTCCACGGCATCCAGCTTCTCCAGGGAAAATTTCTCGGGGTCAATCACCTCCACCGGCGAAGAGATTCCAAATTCCTCTTTCACCTGGAGGAGCATTTCCAAGGTGGGCGGATTTTCCGTGACGAGATGAAAGGTCCGGCCCTGGCTGTCCGAACGCCCGGAGAGCGCGAACGCCGCCTCGACGACAAAATCCATCGGCACCAAATTGAAGGAATTTTCAAGCCGGGAAGGGACCTTTTTCAAAAGGCCGTGCGCAAAAAGGCGCCAAAAGGGATAAATGACGTTGAACTCACTCACCGCGCCCCGCTCCGAATCCCCCACGACAATGCTCGGCCGGAAAATCATCGCCGGAAGCCCCTCGGCCAACGCTTCGCGGACCCTTTTCTCGGCCAGATACTTCGTTGCCTCGTAATGATTGGCAAAGGCGGGCTCCGAGGGAAGCTCATCCTCGAGCGAGTGAAGGGGCGTAAAACTGCCCGCCACATAGGCCGTGCTGAAATAAATGAAACGCTCAAACGGCCCCCGCTCTTTCATCTCCCAGGCCGCTTCGAGCGCGTGACTCGTCCCTTGAAAATTAATCCGCTCGGCCGCCTCCCACTCGGCCCCCAGGTTGGTCAAGGCCGCGATGTGATAAAAGTCATGCGTGTGGGCGGTCACGAAATTCCAATCCGTCGTGCTGAGCCCGAGCCTCGGCTCGGTCACATCCCCCGCCAAAACCCGGATTCGGTCTTTCCCTTTTCCATTGACCCCGAGCTGGCTCAAGAGCCTTTCGGCCCGGGCCTCGTGGGAGTCCCCATTTTTCGACCGGACGAGGAGGACGAGTCCGTGGCCGGTCCTTTCCAAAAAAACTCGGACCAACTCCCGTCCGATTCCCCCCGTGGCGCCGGTGAGAAAAACCGTCTTACGCCCCATCATACCGCTCCACCACGAGACAAATATTCTGCCCGCCGAATCCAAACGAGTTGCTGAGAGCCCGGTCCACTTTCACCTCCCGGGCTTGATTCGGAACATAATCCAAGTCACACACGGGGTCCGGCTCTTCATAGTTAATGGTCGGTGGAATCACCCCGTCGCGCATGGCGAGGAGGCAGGCAATGAGTTCCGTGGCGCCTGCCCCCGCAATCATGTGGCCGACCATCGACTTAATGGAACTCACCGGGATGTCGTAGGCCTTTTCTCCAAACACCCGTTTGATGGCCAAGGTCTCGATGGAATCGTTCACGAGGGTGGCCGTGCCGTGGGCATTAATGTAGTCGATGTCGTTGGGTGAGAGGCCCGACTTCCGAAGCGCCTGCTCCATCGCCCGCTTCGCGCCGTCTCCCTCGGGGTCCATATCCGTGAGACGGAAGGCGTCGGCCGTAGAGCCATAACCGGCCACCTCCCCGTAAATCTTGGCTCCCCGCTTCCGGGCATGATTTAATTCTTCCAAGACCAAGACCGCCGCCCCTTCAGAGAGGACGAAGCCGTCACGGCGTTTATCGAAGGGGCGAGATGCGCGTTCCGGCGCTTCGTTTCGCCGGGAGAGGACCGTGAGCTGACTGAAGCCCGCAATCCCAAAGGGGTAAATCATGGAATGCGCTCCTCCCGTGAGAAGGATGTCGGCCTCCCCCCTCCGAATCCATTCACACGCCTCGCCAATCGCCTGACTCGATGCGGCGCAGGCTGTGAGACAACTTGAGACCGGCCCTTTAATCTTAAATTGTCCGGCCAAATGTCTCACGGTCATAAACGGCTGGATTTCAAGCTCCTGGTGCCCCGTGAGGAAATCCGAGCTTCTTGTGACGTAGCGGGCCGGGTCAACCAGTTTGCCGTTGTCTCCCCAGGCCGAACAGATGGTGGAAATGAAACCGTCGAGATTGAATCCCCAGTCCCCGGCGGCGAAATAAATCCCGACCCGCTCACTGGCTACCGGTTCCGAAGGTGCCACGTTCGCGAACGTGGCACCTTCGGAACCGGTACCGAGGCCGGCGTCCCGAAACGCCTCGTCCGCCGCCTGCAGGGCAAAAAAGGTTGAGCGGCCGGCCGATTTAATTTCAGGATTCCGCCCGCGCCAAAAATTGAAATCAAATCCCCGCACCTCGCCCGCAATCCGGACCGGAAACTCCTCCGCATTAAAGAGGGTAATGGGTCCGATGCCGGATTTGCCGGCAATCCAATTTTCCCAGTTTTCAGAAACCGTGAGGCCGAGCGGTGTCACCGCTCCCAAGCCGGTGACCACGACACGCCTGAGACCGTTACTCCCCATGACGCCCCACCACCATCGCCGCGCTTTGGTCGCCGAAGCCGAAGGTATTCAAAAGAAAGTTCCGGGCCTCGACATTTTTGGGCCGGTCAAGAACGAAATTAAGTTCACACTCCGGGTCCGGATGTTCCAGATTGACCACGGGAGGAAGAAGCTTACTTTGAAACGCAAAGAGGGCGAGGCCCAATTCGGTCACTCCCGCCGCATCGACCAAGTGACCCGTGACCGATTTGGTGGCAATCACCGGAACCCGATGCGAACCGTTCCGGAAAATTTCAAGGAGCGAGCGCGCCTCGGAAACATCCTCCTCGGGGACCCCGCTCCCGTGGGCGTGAATAAAATCGATGTCCCGCTCGTCCCGGTCTGCTTCCTCGAGCGCCTTTTTAATCGACAGGCCCTGGGTATTAAAGGTCGCGCTGTAGCCCAAAATCTCGCCATAAACCCGGGCCCCTCGTCTTAACGCGTGCTCCCTTTCTTCGAGGACAAAAAGGCCGGCCCCTTCCCCCACCACCATCCCGTCCCGGTGACGGTCAAAGGGGCAGTAAACTTTTTCCGGGGCCTGGTCTTTTTTCGAGAGAATTCCCAACAAATGAAGACGGGCCAACCCCAGGGGATTGAGTTTGGAATCGGTCGCGCCCGCCAGCATTAAATCGGCGTCGTCCCGTTGAATCACTCGGCAGGCCTCCCCGACCGCCTGGACTCCCCCGGTGGAAGAGGTCAAGAGCGTGTTGCTTGGCCCCTTGAGGCGGTGAAGCACGGAAATGTGACAGGCCGGCATATTCGGCAGATATTTGAGGAGCCAAAGGGGATAAAGCGCCCGAATCCCCTCTTGACCGAACTGGCTGATTTGGAACCGGCCTTCCGAATCGAGCGACTCCCGAATCCCGGCGCCCAACTCTTCAAGGTCATTATTAATTAAACCCGCGCCCAGCGTGACCCCCGCCCGCCATGAATCAAACGAGCCCGGGCCAATCTGAGCGTCTGCCATCGCCAAGGTGCTCGCCGCAACGGCCAGCCGGATGTCCCGGCTCATCACCTTGAGGCTTTTCCGTTCCCTGACAAAATCTTCGGGACGGAAATTTGGCACTTCTCCCCCCACTCGGATGGGGGAACCATTGGCAGAAAAATCCGACAGGAATCGAATGGCGGAGCGGCCCTTCAAGGCCGACTCCCAGAGCGGCTCCCGGCCGAGCCCGCAGGCGCTCACCATTCCAATGCCCGTAATGACGACCCGCCGGCCGAGCATAGGTTACCTCAACGCTCCGATTAAGGTCTCCGGGAAAGTAATCGGTCCGATTCCGTCGGGCCGGAGACGGCCGACATTCATTAAAAGGACTCTCCCCTTGGCAAGTTTCCGTCCCTCCTGAAAAACCTCTCCCCGAAACCAGCCGGCTTCTTTCCTCAATCCCTCTGCCTCGACTTCGATTTGGACCTCCTTCTCAGGGGTCGGGCGCTCAAAAAATTCAACCCCTTCAATCTTTGTGAAAACCAAGTCATCCTTGAAATCGCTTTCGGCTCCCAAAAGAAGCGCTCCGGCCTGGGCGATTAACTCCACCAAATAACTCTGAGGGTAGGAAGGCTCCCAATTTTTCCTCGCCCTCACCCCCCTCGCCTTCTCAAAACTTTCCACCCCGTCTAACCAAATCCAGCTCATCGAATGAGTTTGGCTCCAATTCCATCCGGCGTCGGGAAGAAATTTCCCTCCGCGTGCCGGTCATTGCGATAACTCCCTTTGGCGCGAAACCGGCTGTTTCCCTCCATTGAAATCTCGATGTCACGGAGCCGGCCTTCATCGAATCCGAGATTCTCCGAGGCTTTCAAATAAGCCTCCTTCGCCACAAAGCAGCGCGCAAAAAACTCGACCGGACGAGGGGCGGTTTCATAGCCCGCCTGCTCTTTGGAGCTCAGGAGACGAGCGACGGACTTCAGGGGATGTTCACGGAGCAGTCTTTTAATTCGATTCCAGGAAATGAGGTCGACTCCCACTCCGACCGGTTTTTGGCTAAAGGGAATCACAAGGCTTGAACTTTTTTGGTGGAAACCCGCTCCCGGACGTAATCGATAATCATCTGAACATTGAAAAGCCCGGCCAACTGTGAAACCTGAGGCTCTTTTTCAAATTCGCTGACATTGAGAAGGGGGACCTTCTCCCGCAAAACTTTAAGTCCGGCCGGGGTGACTCGTCCGGCCTCCACGAGACCCTCTTGGTTCAAGAGATTCCCCGGAAAGAGCTCCCCCGCTGGGATCTTAATGTCGAAGGCCTTCTCGAGGCGGAAGATGATGTCAATGAAGTCAATCGATTCGGCGCCGAGGTCGTTCACGAGCGAGGATTCGAGCCGGATTTCCTTGGTGTCGAGCGCCAAGGCCCCCGCCAGACACTCCTGAACTTTTTTCAAAATCAGGCGGTCATCCATGGTTCGGTTTCAGAACGAAAATTCCATTGAAGATGGGAATCCCCAAGATTTGAGTCCAGAGGTCCTTTTCAAAAATCGTTTCGAGGCCGAGCCGGCGAAAGGTCTGGCGCCACTCGCTCCGCTTCCGGAATTGCCGGGGATGGCCGACATACTCAAACGTAAACATCGCGTCTCTCAAGATCGTAAAAATTCTCTCCAGGGAACTTTCATAGAGGTCTTCCACGACAATCACGGCCTGTCGAGTCACCCGCTTGGCCTCGGCCAAAAGTTTCTCAGGCTGGGAGACGTGGTGCAGGACCGTGACGAGCAAGCTCACATCAAAGCCCTGGTCCGGAAAGGGGATGTGGTCTCCCTCATAAGTCGTGACCGGCGCCTTTTTAAAGGAGGGTTCAACCACGTCGAGCACCGTCACCTCACAGCGACAAATCCGCCGCAGGGGTTCCACATAGAAGCCCCACCCCCCGCCGA
>CAYJTI010000003.1:0-698 GCA_964373135.1 uncultured bacterium
GGCGTGAGGTAGCTTCTCAAACGAAAGTCCCGGGTCCCATCCCGCACAACGGTTTTATCCCGCGCCGCTTTCGGAATTTTCAGCCGGACCCCCTTGATGGTAAATCTCAGGTCGGTAAATTCGATTTGACCCTTGCCGAATTCGAACGCCGGATCTTCGCGAGAAGGAAATCCGAGATCGCTCCGCCGCTGGTGGTCCGCCAGAATCATCGCCTGCGTGAGGTAATAATCGTCCTCCAGTTGGGGGAGCCAGAGATGGGCAGCCGCCTGGGAGACGAGCTCCTGAGCTTTGGTGAGGTAGAGTTTCCCGGTGGGGAGGTCCGGGGCAAAGCGGTAGTAGAGTTCATAAACCATCCGTGCCAGATAAAAGGCCTTTCGATAATTTCCTTCTTGGTTGAAGGCGAGGTGAGCCTGGCGGTAGAGAAGCTGGAACGCTCTTTCCCGCTCCTCGGGGTAACCCATCAGGTCCACCAGATTCTGGAACACAGCCTCGAGAGATCCGTTGCTCCGCAACGCCTCCAGGTAAATGCGGGCCTGAGATTTCGACCGTTTGATGGAGGCCCGAAGATTCTGAATCTCAGGAATTGGTTCGAGATCGAACGGTTCGCCCCAGCTCTCCCGAAACCGTCGGAGGATTCCATCCAATTGCTTTTCGGCTTCGTGGTGCGCCCTTCGTTCAAGGGCTTCAACGACTCCCTT
>CAYJTI010000003.1:708-5246 GCA_964373135.1 uncultured bacterium
TGAGTTGAGATTGCATCGTCTCGGCCGCTTCTCGGACCGCCTTGACTAATCCTTTTTCCTCCCGAATCTCTTTCAGCATCCCGAGCCCTTCCTCCCACCGGCCCTGGGCCACCTCCTTCTTGAACTGCCCGAGCTTTTCCACCCGCGACTCGATCTCGTGCGCGGTCGGATCCTTCGGATTGATTTGAAGCAGCTGTTTCGTTTTTTGGAAAACGTCTCGGGGCTCGCCCGGCTTGGCCTTCTGATACGATTCCGAAAGTCGAACCACCGCTTCTTCAGCCTTTTCTATTTTCCGCCGAAGCTGCCGCAGGGTCTCTTTCTCCCCCTCCCCATTTCCTTCGGCACGGGTCCCCCCGTGGGGCCGAAAACGAAGACCCTCTTCCACGATCCAGACGGCGTCTCGATAACTTCCTTCGTTAAACTGCATCCCGGCCAGCTCCAGATAATCCGCAAGGTCAAATTGTGCGAGGGCGCTTCCCAGCGAAACTTCCAGACCCTTTCGATAGGGTTCGCTTATGTCTTTCAACCTTGAAAATTTCTGAACCCGCCGGTAATTTCCAGCCCGGTTTCCCTGGACCTCCAAAACCGCCAGCGCCCTTTTGACGTCTCGATCCAGATCAAGGGAGACCTCGCCACGAAGAATCTTATCCAGGTGCTGACTGAGTGCCTCCTCTCCTTCCCGGCCTCCCACGCGATCAAGAAGTTGTAAGACAAACTCGAGCTCTTTCTCGGAGGTTGAGGGAGACAAGGCGAAATCGATCCAGAGGCGAACCAGCTCGCGCCGGTAACCTTTCGGGAGATAAGCGGTCCCGACGGCGATGAAAAGGTCAAGATCGGGCGGAATTTTCATCCCGGACTCGAACTGGCTGCTAATTTCTTTCAACGTCGAAACGGCCTCCGAAGTCTTTCCGGCCAGTTCGAACGCGAGTGCCCGGTGAAGTTCGACGAGGATTTGATCTTCAAAGGTCGCCTTCTTCGCCTCGCCAGTGAGCTTCTCAAGGGTTTCAAGCGCTTCGGCGGTTCGGCCGTCAATCATCTGGAGAACTGCGTCGGTCAGCCCCACAAGAATCCGGCCGGCCGCCCCTCCCCGCCCCCGAAGTTCGTACTGCCTCAAAAGCGCGCCGCTCCTCTGGCGAGCCGTGTCCCTCAGGGCCAGGTCCAAGGGGCGATTTTCCGCCGCTGCCAGGGTGATGAAATTCCGGACCGTCCACAAGGCCCGCAAAAAGACAATGTCGCTCACTTCGGTCTCCCATCCCTCCGCGAGGAAGGGTTTGACGAATTCGGCGAAAAGCTCATCCTCTCCCAGGAAATGTGCAAAGAGGGTTGCCACCAGAACTTGGCCGGGATTCTCTTGAAGAACGAAAAGCTTCTCCTTCTGCTCGGCCCGGCTTAAGGCCAAGAGATGTCGAAGAAACCTCTGGATCTCTTTCCGCATGGGGCTCCTCTTTGCAACAAGAAGGAGGAGAAGGTTAGCCGAAATGTCTCCAAACCATTCCGCGATGGTGCCGACAATGACTTGAAGGCTCTTCCAATCATCCTCTTTCTCCCGGTCGGTCCCGGCGGCTTCCATTTTTTTCAACTTCTCTTCAATCACCTCATTCACCTGACTCAATTTCGTGCTCCAGACACCCACCATCTTTTCCGCCTCGCGCCGGCGGTTGGAGCGAATCAGGATATCCGCATATTCCCCGTAAGCCTTGAAGCTCAACAACACACTTGCATCGAAAAATTTTTCTCCCCGCTTTGACTGGATTCGATCCCACGCTTCCAGATAACCCCGGAAGGCCCACTCCGCAATCTCCGGTTTCTCCAAACGAAAGGCGAGGTGTCCCGTCCGAAAATAAAGGACCAACAGGTCTTCAAGATCCGCTGAAGTCTTCCCCTTTGCATAAAGGGCCAATGCCTTCCCGAACCGGCTCCCTTCAATTTCATCCAGGAATTCTTTCAGCCGCTTGAAAAATTTTTCGCGCTCCGGCCCGGAGATCGTTCTAAAAAGCTCAGCGTAGCCAAACAAAACGTCAAAGGCAAAATGAAAGAGAGAAGGGGCGACGAGGGTGGCGGCCCCGTCGAATTGTTTCTCCGGCATGCCCAAAAACCGGACATAAATTTTTTTTGGGATCTCGGCCACGAAATCAAACAGAGCCGCCGGGTCAAATTCGTGGGCGGTAAAATAAGCGCTCAGAAAATTGGACGTGAGGCCGGCCACCCGCTTCTCGACATACTCGGGCCTCGTTTTCGAGTCCCTAAAATCCGGCATGAAAAGGGCGAGATTGGCGAGGTACCAATCCTCGTTGACCACCTCCCTAAGCTCCTCCTGGAGAACTCCTTTCAGGAGTTCCCGCCCGGGGCCCTCGTCGGTTTCCGCAATCCATTTCGTGAGAAGTGTTCGCTGCCCGACCGGGTCATGGCGGAGAAGGGAGGAAAGAAGGGTTTTCAATTTTTCTAACGCCTCCGGTGAAAATTTTTTTTCTTTGAGCCCCTGTTCAATCACTCGATCTAAGGAGCCAGCTTCACTCTCGAGAAAATGGAGGAAGAAGGCACTCATTTGTTTGATTCCCCCGGGAGAAAACTGACTCCATTGGCCCGCCTCCTCCAAAAATGACTTCGCCAAGCGGGCGATAAACCTCGCTTGGGCGAGGTCTCTCTGGGAAGCGACCCAGTGGAGGCCGTAATCCAGACCGGACGGGAGGGCTTGAGAGGAATAACGGGCGGCGGTTTCAAAAAGAATTTGAAGCCGGTCCCGGGCCTCCTCGAATCGCCTCTGACGGCCGAGGAGCTCGATGAGATCATAGAGGGCCCCGAGGAAAGTTAGGTTCTGGAAGAAACCGGCGGCAGGGTTGAGGTCCCGGAGAATCTCTCGATACCGTGGCTCGGCCTCCGTGAATTCGTCCGTTCGCAACTTCACATAGGCGTGGTAGAGCTTCATCCAACTCTCGATCTCTGGCTGACTCAGCGAATACTTTGCCTGGAGATCCTCTTGGAATTTTTTCTCTCCGACGAGTTTGAGCGCCTTGCCAATCCGGACGTGGGCCTCGTTTTGACTTTCCGGGGTCCCCGCCTTGAGAAAAAGCACCCCGAGCTCCAACTGGGCGTAGAAAAGGGCGGCGGTGGCTGATGGGTCTCCCGGCTCTTTCTGGAGGGCAGCTTCTAAATGGCTGACCGCCTCTTTCAGCATTTCCATTCTTTCCGGCCCCTCTTTCCATTGGGCGATTCGGAACGCGATGAACCCCTGCTCCCGGAGGGGTGGATTGGACGGATCCGTACGAGCCCATCCGTCTAATAAAGCCTGAACATTCAGAAGTTCTTCAAGGGGAGCGGGAAAGAAGTCGGCGAAAAGGACGGCCGCCAGTTTTTTAAACCAATGCTCCATCAACCCAGCGTCCCGGCCCTCGGCCAGCATCAGCTCAATCGCCATCCGCTCTTCCTCAAACATTTTTAGGTCTTCGAACGCCCCCTGAATCAGGAATCTCACTCCCTGCGTCCATTCCAGGTTCAGGGGATTGATTTGGATGGCGCTCACCGCATTGATCACGAGGCGTCTGAAATCTTTCCGCAGGATATCGACCCCCAAAGCAGACATGAGGGCGGCTTGCCTTGTTTTCCGAAGGACCTCTCGGGATATCTTTCCGGCCGCTTCCTCCTCTTGAAGAATCCGAAGCGTTGCGGCGGCGTAATAGGCCGCTTCCTCAATGAAACCCGCTTTCTCCTCTTCTTTCTTTTCCTGTTGCGCAATCGTTGCCTTTTCGAGCCAGAGCTCAGTGACCCGCACAGCGAGGGCGCTCACCTGGGCGTCACGGCCATGGTCTCGGGCCGCCTCATCCAAACCTGCCATAAAACTCCGGAGTCCCGCCCGATTATCCGTCTCTGCCAAACGCTTGATCCTCTCGCCCCACTGTGATCCTTTGTCGTCAGAACTCCGGACTTCGGAGCGGAGGGTTGGGGTTTTGATATTCGATTCGAAGCGCGCCAGAGCGGCATCGATCGCCCTCAGGTGCATCACGAGTTCAAAAAGGAATTCTTTCCTTGCGAAATCGTGCTGGACCTTGGCAAGGTCCTGCGCCACTTTCTGCCTGAGACCGGCCCGAGCCGCTTTAATCTGTTTTTCGAAATAGTCGGAAAGGATGACACCCGGGGGAAGTTTTTGCTGGAAATCGCGGATCTCGTCACTCATCAAGACAAGCTCCCCCCAATGGGCGTCCGGCATCGGCACGGCGATTTCCACAAGTCTCCGAATCAGCCGGCGGACCGCAAACCAGGCGTGACGTTGATTCAGATTTTCAATTTTTGGAATCCCGAACTGGTCGTGATCTCCGAGACCCTCCGCAAGCGACAAGAGAAGAATCTGATTTTCCTCGGCAAGGCCGACCACTTTCTCGCCAAACGACATCGTCCTCATCAAACCTGAGCGAGGCCTTTCCCGCCGCATCTGCCGCACCTCGGCACGGCGGGGCATTTGTTTCGCCGGTCCCTTTTCACCCTTCTCTTTTGAAAACAGGGTTGAAATCCCGAGGAAGGAAATCCAAAGGGACCAGCCCCCG
>CAYJTI010000003.1:5256-9387 GCA_964373135.1 uncultured bacterium
TACGCTCACCCAGACCACGAAGGCCAGAAAAGGCCGGTCCCAGTTGAGGCGGTAAATGAGCATCGCGAATAATTGTGAGACGCCTTTTAGGGAAAAAGGCGGCGTCTTGCGAGGCGGGGCCTGAAAAACAGCCGGCCTCTGAATGACATTCAGCCCGTGCGCTCGCCTCAAAAAGTTCAGGTGAAGCTGATGCTTGAAGAGACGTTCTGCTTCCTCGAGGGGGAGAGGCTCCCTTCCACGAAATACCTTTCCCTCCGGGGTGAGGGTGATTTGAATAATCTCAAGGTCCAGCCCCTGAAGAATAAATGAAATTTTTCGACCGGACTGGCGTGCGACTTTGAGGAATTCCTCAAGATCCTGAGTGTGAGCGACTCGCTCTTTATCCTTCCAAAAGACCCAGCCTCCCCACTCCGTCATCACCCAACGGTGCGTGTCGGGAAAGAAGGCGGGCAGTTCCGTAAAAATGTAAGGGGTTCGCTTTGAGGCAAACGAAGACAGGGGGACTTCTTTCCAAGCCCACCACGTCCCCATCACCAGTGCCAACGAAATCGCCCCGATAAAAATTCGCTTCATGATCCTGCCGGCCCGCACCTCGGAACGACTCCCTTGGGGCCCGAAAGGATTCGTTTTTGGAACTTCATCCTGAGTGACCTTTGGGGGCCTCCCCCGCCGTCTTCCTTGAGCCCTCTTTTGATCCTTTGACTTTTCCTCTTCCAACGAAAGGCGCTTGGCCGCTTCCGGCCCTTCGAACCGTTCTCGTAACGCCCCAACGGCAGTCTTAATTTCATCCCTGGAACCGAGGTGCTGATCGATTACGGACTTCCCCGAAACAAGGTCAAGCTTTTCAACTAAAAGAAGAAGGTTTGTGCTGAGTTCCGAGAGATCACTCATCCCCCCGGGGCCCGTAAGTTCCTCCGGATCCTTCCCCTCCACTTTTTTAAAAATCGCCAGCGCCACCCGTGGAACGTCCTGTTGCTGCCAAAGCTTCCCCTCCGAGGCGTTCCAAAACTTTCGGAATAGTTCCGGAAGCGAAAGCCCCTGAAGATCCCCGGTTTCATCCGCCCGCACTTCAGAACGGAACAGTTGGGTTATTCTCCGAAACGCCCTTTCGGCATAGGCGGCCACATAGGGATCTCGATTCTTTCTCAGCCGGTCAATCAACCCGAAAATTCTCTCGTCAGCGAGTTGGTTAATGCGGGGAGCGGATGGCGAGAAATCTTCATCACTTTTAAGGTAATTTGAGATCGCGGAGAGATAGTAAGTGCCGTTCAGGGCGAAGTCGCGGCTGAACCACATTGAAAGACCAAAAAAGGGAATGGCGGCAAGCCCCCTTACCCAAACTGGAAAGGGAAGCCAAAGGCTTGTTAGAATGCCCACCAATCCGGCATATGAGAGGACCGTCTGCATTCCAAAACGCGACCAATTGCCCAGGGCGCGGTCCGTGAGAAGCCTCTCAAGGGGCTTTAGATCTTCTTTCCTCCACTTCGGTCCTTCCCCTGAAAATTGGCTTGAAGGAAGGGGAGCGCCTTCACCCTGTTGGAACAATTTCTCCCACTGGGTGAGCGCCTGATTCACTCTTTCAAGAGTTTCGAGAATGCCTGTGTGCCTTTTCTCGATTTCATCTTCAAGCTGACTGTAGAGATCATCCAATTCCTCAAAGAAAGCTTCGGCCCTTGCAACGGCCAAAGGTGTCTTGAGGGTCATTCCCTCGCGAATCGCCTCTGCCTTCCGAAACGCTTCGGCCGCGGAATCGGCCTGCTGTTTTCCCGGGAAAGAGTTTAGCCCGAGCCGTATCTTCTCTTCCCGTTCCTTCGTCAATGAAGACCGTTGCCTAATCAACTTCTTCCGGTGCCTGAAAAGTACGTACCCTCCTCCCTTCGCAAGGATCTTCCCGAGAGCGAATCCAGCCGCAAGGATCGCCATCCCGTGGACGGGATAAGGATTGGCGCCGACGCAATGACTCATGAACCACATGACGGCGAAATAGGCGGGCAGGAAGGCCAGGTAGAGTTCAAGTAAATCCGAAGACTGGCGGATACTTCGAAGATCTTCTAAAATCTCTCTCAGTCTCCCGTCTTCCCCTTCCTCTTCCCGCACCTCGGCGCGGGACGTGGCGGATTTGCCTGTCCTCTTTTCCCTCTGTTGACGGCGTGTGGGCCACATGCTAACCTTCTGCGTATGGAAACGGCCAAATACATCGGATCCGATCCAGCCATCCAGCACGGCAAGCCCTGTTTTCGAATCAATGGAAAAGTGAGCCGGATACCGGTTTATGTCGTCCTGGAACTGCTCGAAGCCGGGAAATCCGCTCAGGAGATCACTTCCCGGGATTACTACCCCGATTTGACTCCCAGCCATATCGAGGCCGCTTTGCATTATGCGGCGGAGCTCACGAAAAACTGGGAGTACACCCTCTTCGAAAAGACTTAAGAATTCTCCCGCAATGAAGTTCGTGATCGATGAGGACGTCCCTCTGAAGCTCTTGAGGACCCTCCAGAAGCTCGGCCATGACGCCGTGCGCGCCGAACTGTCGACTCCTGACCTTGAAATCGCGAGGCGTGCCAAGTCAGAGGGAAGGGTGTTGATTACCCTCGACAGTGATTTCATGAATCGGAATATTTTCTCCCCCAAGGAATTCAATATCATCCGCATCCAGATCCATCCCGCCGACGCGGATGTTCTCATGAAAGCGACAAACGAGCTTTTGAGAATCCGCTCAGAGAAGGAAATAAGAGGACTCATTGTGCTGAGGGAAGAAGGCCACCTCCACTTTCTCGAGTAGCCGAATCCGGCCGCTCCTTCCCGCACCTCGGCGCTGGATGTTAATAAAAATGGAATTAATGATTGACTTTCAGTTAATACATCTGTACCCTCCTCCTGGGTTAAATGGCTCGCAGGAGCGGAGGGCGGCATCGCGCCGGTGCGCGAGCCAAGCTGATACCTTGGGCTCCCCGCAAGGGGAGAGGGGTTCAACTCCAACTCCCTCCGCATCTTGACTTGATGAGGAGGCTGTGATACCGTTCTGGCAGGTGTCAGCTTGGCCCGTACCGATACGGTACCGCCAAAACCGCCGAATCGAGCAATCGATTCGGCGGTTCTTCCATTTAGTATCTTCCGCACCTCGGAGCGGGATAAACCCCGTCTCCCCCCCTGGGAAATAACTAGCCATGGCTTGGTTTGACTCGCCCTCTGAGCTGTGTTATATATTGAAGCGACGTTTACGGGAGTTTGGAATAGAAAGCCAAAGAGGAGAAAACAAATGGGGTATAAGGTTGTGATCGAGGGAGAAGCGGGGGCTGGGTACAGCGTGTATGTGCCTGCGCTCCCCGGGTGTGCCTCCCAGGGAGAGACCATCGCCGAAGCGATGGCCAATATCAAAAAGGCGATTAAATTGTACCTTTGGTCCCTCGAAGAGGATAGAAAACGCCTCGCCAAACCCCACGTCTTCATTAAAGATCTTGCCGTTTCCTCCTGACGGCCCTTCTCCCTCAAGTCCCGGGCCACCGTCTCATTCGAGCCCTTCAAAAAGCGGTCCTGAGGCACTAGGTTGATCTCAGCCGGAGAGCGATTGTTCCCGTCCACGGCTCCAAACCGGTCAAGCCGGGGACTCTCCGAGCGATCCTGCGGGGCGCGAGGATCTCCGTTGAAGAATTGATGTCGCTTCTCAAATAGCCCAGCGGGTTGCTCGCTTTTCCCCCGCACCTCGGCGCGGTGCGTTTGCCTGTCCCCTAAAAGGAGCCTGTCCCCTTTTTTGTCACGGAGCACTTCGTTCGTTGCCGCCCTGACTGCTTTGAAAGCAGGAACCGGATCGAAGCCGAGCGCGCGGATTTCTGAACGGGTGGAGGTAAAGAAGTAAGGGGTGGCGTAGGCGGAGCGCGTGACAGGATGCGGCAGACTCTTGAGCATCAAGTCAAGATAAGCTTGGCGCCCCTCTTTAAGTTCGGTGTCGTCTTCAACCGCAATCTTGGGAGTGATTAAGGCGTAGCTATAGCCACGGCTCTCAAAAAAATCCCGGAAGGGCTCGGCGTGGAAGCCGCCGGTGATGACGACGGCTTTGTCGATTCCCTTTTTGCGAAGGCGCGCCTCGACGTTATGGATGAGGTGTGCATCACGAACTTTGGCGAGGCGGTA
>CAYJTI010000003.1:9397-14533 GCA_964373135.1 uncultured bacterium
GGCGGTAGAAGGCGAGGGCCGGGCGAAGAAGAAAACGGAATTTCCCCCTCACCCCTACCCTCTCCCCCGGAGGGGGAGAGGGCTGGGTGAGGAGGCTTGCCATGAGTTGGGCATATTCCTCAGCCGTCAGTTCGAGTCGGAAGAGTTTTTTTAACAGGAGAAAACGCCGGAACTCTTGAATGAACTTTCGCTCTTCCTTTTTTCGGGCAAGCTTTCCAGCAATTCTCCCAGCCAGGCCATCCATTTCCCGGGTCAATCGCTCCGGCTGTATCTCGCTCTGAAGAATGAGATGGCCGATGAAAGTGCAGACGTTGGGATAGGACCGGTAGGGAAACTTCCAGGGAAGCGCTGAAACCATCGCTTCAAAGAGGCGGGTGGTGTCGGGATAGGGAAGTTGGTGGTGAGCGAGAGGGGAGGAAAGAAGCTCCTCAATGAGATTCTTTGTCGGCCGGACGGCCTCCTCAGAATGACGGGGTCCCAGGGGTCTCGCAACGGCGGCTAAAAATTTGTCACGCTCCTTTTCAAAGGCGGCGGGGTCGATTTTGGACTCGAATTCCTGGAGCTTCGAGACCCGGACGAGCATCGGCCAGTCAATTTGCTGGAAGGGGTCGGTGAGGTCGATTTTGAGGACCCTCTTGGCTTCGCGCTTGAGGTAAGGAAACCACTGGGTCAGCGGGAATTTTTGCGCTTCGAAGCTTTCGTATTGCCGAAGGAAGGTGCGAAGCTTGGGATTCGCCTTCTCCAAAGATTTGCCCAGTTCGATTCTCTTTTTGTCGAGAAACTTTTCCGATTGATTTCCTCCGGCAAGAACTCTCCGGAGCGCCTCTCCATTGGCCCGATAGGAATCAATCTCTTCAATGCCGTAGGCCGAGGCCTCCGGCGTCTCCAATAAGAAAAGCTCCTCCCCTTTGACAATCGCCTTCTTCGTGAGCCGGTCCGCAATCTCCCGGTTAAGCTCGGGCCGATTCCGAATAAAACGGAGCCGCTCCGGCCTCAATTTAAAGGCCGAGCCTTCGACCAGCAAAAGTTTGATTCCGTAGGTCTTTTTGAGGTAATGAAGAATCGATTCGATTTTCTTTTGCGCGTCATAGACACCGTGCGCCGTCTGGAGATGAATCAGGGTTGGGCCTTGTCCCAGGTGAAGGTGCTCAATCGTTCCAAGCTCGGGAGGAAGGGTGAGGAAAGTCTCGCTGCCGACGGGAAGTTTGACCTCGGCGGCTTCTTTGAAAGCGGCCAGCGCAGGAAGGGCGTCGCCTGCCACGGTTGTCACCGTGAAAATAATGGCGACTAATAGAGAAAGGAAAGACCTTGGCCTTATTTTTATCTCCACTTTTTTAATCCGTTTACCTTACACGTAAGACCTTGCCCAGTCTGAGATTCCTGGGGATTCGGCGGCTGCCGAAATTGAGTAAGTTTAACATACGGACGGGGCCCCGACAACGACCGGAGGAAAATTGCTGACGGCACTTGTCAAAGTCGTTTTCTAGAGTTATTCTTTGAGCGACGATGCAACCGGTTGATTGCCAAACTCGGGAGGTTCGAATGAAAAAATTTCTGATGCTCTTATTGGGGTTCCTGCTTTCCATGACCCCTCCCCTTTGGGCGGTCGAAAAGGTGGAGGAAGTTGAAGAGGAAGAACCCTCCAGGAAAACTCCGATTGACGGGATGGTGGCCGGGGTGAACGAAGGGACACGGCGGATTCTCGACCACACCGTCAAAGGGGCTTATCGAATCGCCACCCTCGGACAATCTGAACTGGAGTCCTACCAGGTCGAAGAACCGGAAAAAGGCTCCGGCGACGTCACCAAAATTAAGATTTCAATTCCCGGCACCTGAGCCTAAAGATTAAACTGCAGATCATAAAGGCGTTTGTAAACGCCCCCTTCCCTCAAGAGCGACTCATTCGTCCCCATCTGGACAATCCGTCCTTCATCTATCACGAGAATCTTCGTCGCCCGCTGGACCGTCGCCAGGCGGTGGGCAATCACCAAGACCGTCCGCCCCTCCATTAATTCCTCAACGGCCAGCTGAACCTCCCGCTCACTTTCGGCATCGAGGTGAGAGGTCGCCTCATCGAGAATCAGAATCGGCGGATTTTTCAAAATGGCGCGGGCAATCGCAATCCGCTGGCGCTGGCCGCCCGAGAGTTTGAGTCCCCGCTCCCCCGTGAGGGTATTGAAACCATTCGGAAGTTCCCCGATAAACTCTTCGGCGTGGGCGGCCTGTGCGGCGAGACGGATTTCCTCCTCCGAGGCCCGGGGATTTCCGTAAGCAATATTCTCTCGGACCGGGGCGTTAAAAAGAATGGTTTCCTGCGAAACGATGCCGCTCAGATTCCGGAGGGCGCGAAGATTCAGTCGCCTGAGATCGACGCCGTCGATTTTAACCGCTCCCCGGACGGGGTCATAGAAACGGAGCAGGAGATTCACAAGGGTCGTCTTCCCCGCCCCGCTCGGTCCCACAATCGCCAAAATCTCTCCCTTCTCCACTTCAAAATTTACGTCGGTGAGGACCGGCTTCCCCGGCTCATATTCGAAATAAACGTGCTCGTAAGAAACTTTCGAGACCTCCGGCCCCAATTCGAGGGCCTGGGGCGTTTCAACAATGGAGGGCTTCTCGTCCAAGATTTCAAAGATTCGATTTCCCGACGCAATCGACTGCTGGACGGTGCTATTCACCTTGCTCAATTTTTTCAGGGGCTCGTAGAAAATAAAAAGCGAACCGACAAAGGCGCCGAAACGGTCGGCCGGCAGATGCTGGAGGGCGAACCAGACGGCGAGCGCCGTTCCGACCGCACCCATCGCCTCGATTAAGGGCCGTTGGACAGTCGTCGTTTTGATGGTTTTCCTGAAAAATTCGAAAACACTCCGGTTAATGGCTTGAAACCGCCGGATTTCATGCTCTTCCTGATTAAACGCCTTCACGACGTGGATGCCGGCCAAGGTCTCCCCCATGGCGGCCGTAATGTCACTGGAGCGCTCCTGCATCCTTTGCGTCACCCGCCTCAGCCGACGCCCCAAGAGAACAATGGGAACGGCCGCCAGCGGGAAGACAATCACGGCGAAAAGGGCATAAGGCCCGCCCCAAAGAAAAACCATCGGGAGATTGAAAAGGATGGTCATCGGCTGCTGGACGATATCCACCAGCACATCGGTAATCGCCCCCTGGATGCTTCCGACGTCATTCAATATCCGGCTCATGAAGTCGCCCGTTCTTCCCCTCGCATAAAAATCCATATCAAGCCGGACCAGGTGCTCGTAAAGGTCGTCCCGCATCTGGCGAATCGCCCGGATGCCGAGGCTCGCCATCTGATATTTCGAAAGGTAATCAAAGACGCTGTGGAGGAGGAAGACCGAGACGATGATGACCGGGACCCAGTAAGCCGGAAATTCAATCGGGGAGACGAAAGAGACGTGCGGGATATTCTCGACCACGACCCGGGTCCGGTTTTCGAGGCCGTTTAAGGTCACGTAGACCGTGGCTGAGATGAGGGCGTTGGCCAAGGCCACCCCCACCATACAGAGGGCTGCCCCCAGGAAGCGCATCCGATAAGGCCAGACGTAGTTGATGAGACGCCGGTAGGTGTTCATGAAACCCTGGATTCTAGCACAGAATATTGCATTTGACACCCCTCCGCCCCATTGCTAAATTGGGCGGAATTATGGCCCCTCCCATCAACGTGGGCGTGGTCGGAATCGGCCACGTCGGTAAAGAACACGCTCGAATCTTCGCTTCGCTTCCTGAAGCGAAGCTGGTCGGCATCTGTGATATCGATTCGTCCAAAAGGGAGCGGGCCGAGGCGCTCGGAGTCCCCTTTCACACAAGCGCCCGGGAGCTGATTGGGAAAGTCGAGGCTGTCAGTATCGCCACCCCTACCGCCACGCATGCCGAGGTCGCCCGCCTCTTCCTCCAAGCCGGCATCCATACGCTCGTGGAGAAGCCCTTCACCCTTCGGCTGGAGGAAGCGGACGAACTGATTGAGCTGGCCGAAGCGAAAAATTGCGCCCTCCAGGTCGGCCACATTGAGCGCCACAACCCGGGCTTCCGGCGCGTCGTTGAAATTGCCAGGAATATCCGTTTCCTCGAAATTCACCGCCTGAGCCCCTTCACGCCGAGGATTCAAGACTGCGGCGTCGTCCTGGATATGATGATTCACGACCTCGATATCGTCCTGGGCCTGGTCAAATCGGAAATCGAGAGCTTCGATGCCGTCGGGATTCCGGTCCTCACCCCCTTTGAGGATATTGCCAATGTCCGGCTCAAATTCAAAAATGGAACCATCGCCGACCTCACCGCCTCGCGCCTCACGCCCGAAAGGCAGCGGAAGATCCGGATTTTTCAGGACGATGCCTACATCTCTCTCGACTACGAGGCCCAGAGCGCCCAGATTTTTCGAAAGCAGGCGTTTCAAATCACCCACGAAAAAATCGACATCCAAAAATCAGAGCCGCTCCGGGAAGAGCTGGAGGCCTTCGTCCGGGGAATCCAAACCGGTGAAAGCCCCGGTCGGCCGGACGAAGCGGCACGGGAGGCGCTCGCCCTTGCCCTTCAAATCATCGAGGCCATCAAGAGGACCCGGGAACGTTTTGCCGGGGTCCGCTGAAGTCTTCTAGTCATGCCTAAGATTTTTCTGACCGCCCTCGAAGCCTCGGGCGATGCCCACGGCCGGGCGCTCGTTGAGGCGCTAAGAAATCTCGACCCCCGCCTCGAATTTGAAGGATTGGGCGGGCCCCAGATGCGGGCCGTGGGCGTCCGGCTCCTTGAGGAGACGACCGCCCACTCGGTCTTGGGCCTCGGGGATGTGCTTCGGAAATATTTCGACTTCCGGAAAATTTTCTACCGGGCGCTTCGCCACGTCCGGGAAACAAAGCCGGACCTCCTGGTCCTCATCGATTCCCCCGCCTTTAACCTCCGCTTCGCCAAAAAAATCCGCCGCCAGATTCCGGTGGTCTATTTCATCTCGCCCCAAATCTGGGCGTGGGGGGGGCGGCGAATCCACACCATCCGCCGGACTGTGGACCACATGATTGTGATTCTTCCATTTGAGGAGGCGATTTACAAGAAGGAAGGAATCCCGTGCACCTTTGTGGGCCATCCGCTTCTCGACCGGGTCCGGCCTTCCAAATCACGATTTGT
>CAYJTI010000003.1:14543-17561 GCA_964373135.1 uncultured bacterium
GCCCCGGCTAAAATTTTTCCTCACTCGGGCACCCAACGTGCCGGTGAGCACCTATGAGGAATGGCTCCGGCGCACTCCGAATCTTCCCGTGGTGATGAAGGCGGAGCGGTTGTATGACCTTGTTCACCTCGCCGATTTCGCTCTCGTCGCATCGGGGACCGCCACGCTGGAAACGGCCCTCCTCGGCACCCCTTTTTTTCTCCTCTACAAGACCTCAGCCTCCACCTTTTTTCTCGGCCGCCGTCTCATCCGCCTCCCTTACCTGGGCCTGGTGAATGTCCTCGCCGGCCGCCTGGTCGTGCCGGAATTCATTCAGCATCTCGCCGACCCGGTCCGAATCGCCCACGAGACAAAGGTTCTTCTTGAAAACGAATCGCTTCGGAATGCGCTGCGGGAGGAGATTTACGAAACCTGCCAGAAATTGGGGGGTGCGGGAGCGGCGGAGCGTGCGGCCCGCGTCATCCTTGAAGAGCTCAGAGAACGGACCGAGCTAACCGCCGGGCATGGGTCTTCGAAAACCGCCTAAGTCGGAAAGGTCTGCGAAGAAAATCAGATAGACCGCCAAGTCCATAATCGCCCAGGCGAAGAGAAAAATCGGGAGAAGCTCCTTCAGGGAGCGAAAGCCGATTGCGACCAGGAAGGCGAAAATCAAAGGCGCCGGCAAAATCAGCACCAGGAATTTAAAAAGGAAACTCGGCGTCACCTCCTCCGGCTCTTCCTCAGGGAATTTTTCCAGAATGAGGGATGAACGGTGGAGCGCCTTTGCCTCCGGCCCCCCGGTAATCCGCCAGTATTCCCCAATCATCGCGAGAATCGTGAGCCCGGCGAAAAGGGCCGAATAAATCAGACTTGGAACCGGTTCCAGGTTCGCTTGAATCATGAATGAGTTCAGGCCGGCGCTCCAACCCCGGCTGCCTGGGTGTCAGGGTTGAAATATTATCTCAAGGCAAGGAGATACGCAACGGCGAGGAGGAGATAGAAGGCACCGCTCACACCCAACAACGTATTCGCGAGTTTCCCGGGGCAGGCCGATTGCGGCACCAGCCGAGGCAGCAATTTCAAATTTAAGGCCAGGAGGGCGAAGGTGAAGAGGACCGTTCCGATGAATCCAAGGACCGCCGAAAGAAGGATAAGCGCTCCGGGTTCGCCCAAGGGCATCGTGACCGACGTCACCACGGTGAGGAGCACCACAAAGAAGTAGTACCACCAGCGGTAACTTTTCACCGCCGCCCCGGGAAAAAAACTGTGGAGGAAGTCGGCCTGAATGCGGCTCACGGCATCCAGGGTCGTGAGCCAGGTGTCGGAGAGAAAGGCGGCCGCCACAAAAAGAAAGAGAATTCGCCCGGCCACCCCCCAGCTCACTTCGAAAAAGCGCGCCTGCACCACGGCGATTTCATATCCGGTCGGGAGAATCCCCTCCGGATGAAGGAGCGCGAAGGCGAGGAGGCAGGTGAGGAGCGTGGTCAGGATATTCCCGACGATGCCGACCCCCGAGTCAAACAAAAGAAAACGTTTCCATGAGCGAAGAGAATTCAACTCCTCCATTTTCCCTTCGAAGGTGAACCCCGCATCGGGAATCACCTCCGGCTTTCCCGTCAAGGGACTCGTGATTCTCCCCACGTGTGCCGCCATCCCCACCCCCTTCGCCCGCAGCCAATAGGAATAAAAAAGGGTCCAAAAGCCGCCGAGTCCCGCAAAGGTAATCGCGGTCAAAACCTTCGTGGCATCGGCCGAATCCCACGGCCGGTGCAGCGCCTCGGGCCGGAAGATCCCGGCGAGGAAACGCGGTAACTTCTCCACCACTTCCGGATGCCCGCTGGAAACCAGAAGTCCCAAAAGGGTCAGGAGCGCGACGCCCCACATCAATTTTTCAATCAAGGAGTAGACGACGCGACTGAAAAGGATGGCCCCGAGAAAAATCGCCATCGAAAGATAGGCCCAGAAAAGCGTCTGCCCTTGTTCACTCCAACCGGCCGGAAAGTCGGTCATTGCGGCAAGGGCGGTTCCGCCGGCCGAGGCAAAAGCCCCAAACCACAAAAAGGAAGCGGTCATGAGCACCCAAAGGAGAAATGCAAATCCCCGATTTAACCGGATGAAACCCTGAAAAATCGTCTCTCCGGTGAGAAGGGTGTAACCGCCGATGGAATAATTCAAAGGGTATTGGAGAAGGCAGGCCGGAACCAATAAAAAGAGAAACGCGAGGCCGTATTTCGCCACGAGGTAAGGCCACCAGATGAGTTCGCCCGAGCCTTGGGCGAGCGCCATCCAAACAATGCCCGGACCCAGCATCGCCCATAAACCAGGAAACCGAGGGAATGCGGCGGGTTTGAGCGGAATCTGTTTTCTGACAATAAAAGGGAACAGGTCACTTGAAAGTGACCTGTTCCCTTTTAACTCGCGACGCTGGCCCATTCCGTGTAGCGCAGGTTTAAACCTGCGCTGCCACCGACATGGCCATTAATTAAATGTCGAAATAGAGGTAAAACTCGTGCGGATGAGGACGGAGTCGAACGGCGTCGATTTCGACCGTCCGCTTGTATTCGAGCCAGATCTCGAGGACGTCTTGGGTGAAGACATCCCCTCGCAGGAGAAATTCGTGGTCCTTCTCCAACGCATCGAGCGCTTCCTCGAGCGAACCCGGAACCGTTCGGACGTTCTTCATCTCATCCGGGCTGAGCTCGTAGATATTCTTGTCCACCGGCTGTCCCGGATCGATCCGGTTCTGGACGCCATCGAGACCCGCCATCATCATGGCCGCGAAAGCAAGGTAAGCATTCGCTGAAGGATCCGGACAACGGAACTCGACTCGCTTCGCGCTCGGGTTCGAGGTGTACATGGGAATCCGGCAGGCCGCCGAACGGTTCCGCTGAGAGTAAACGAGGTTCACCGGCGCTTCGTAGCCCGGCACCAGCCGCTTGTAGGAGTTGGTCGTCGGCGCGCAGAAGGCCATCAAGGCGGCGGCGAGCTTGATCTAGCCGCCGATGTACCACTTGCAGACCTGGCTGTTGTTCGCGTTGC
>CAYJTI010000003.1:17571-18043 GCA_964373135.1 uncultured bacterium
TGGTCGTCGGGGCACAGAAGCCCATCAGGGCATGGGCATGTTTCAGAAGCCCGCCGATGTACCAACGACAGTCTTCACTCGTTAAGGCGTAGCCTCGGCCGTCAAAGAAAAGGTTCTTGCCGCCTTTCCAGAGGCTCTGGTGAACGTGCATCCCGGAGGCATTATCCTTGAAAATCGGCTTCGGCATAAAGGTCGCGACTTTGTTGTATTTTCGTGCGACGTTCTTCACCACGTACTTGTACCACATGACGTTGTCGGCCATCTTGGTGAGCGAGGCGTAGCGCATATCGATTTCACACTGACCGGCCGTCGCGACTTCGTGATGATGGACCTCGACGGGAACGCCGCAGCGACGAAGCGTCAGAATAATCTCAGAGCGAATGTCTTTAAGCCTGGCGTGAGGCGGCACAGGAAAAAAACCTTCTTTGAAACGGGGATTGTAACCCAATTATGGCTTCTCATCACAACCGGA
>CAYJTI010000003.1:18053-19150 GCA_964373135.1 uncultured bacterium
CATCTCTTCCGGTGTTCCAGTCTCCCTCGACCGAGTCAATGTAGTAGAAACCGAAGTTTTCCCCTTGGTCAAACCGAATGTCATCAAAGATGAAAAACTCAAGCTCCGGACCCCAGTAACTGATGTCGGCAATGCCGGTTTTCTTCAAATATTCTTCGGCCTTACGGGCAATGTAGCGGGGATCTCGGCTGTAAGGTTCGCGGGTAATGGGATCATAAACATCACAAACGATACTCAAGGTGGGGATCTGACAGACGGGGTCGACGGCAGCGGTGGTCGGGTCCGGCATGAGGATCATGTCGGATTCCTGAATCTTTTGGAATCCGCGAATCGAGGAGCCGTCAAAACCGATTCCCTCAACCCAAATCGACTCCTCCAATTTGTCGTAGTCGACTAAGTCCGTGGCCGGAATCGAGAAATGCTGCCAGAGTCCCGGCAGGTCGTTGAATTTGAAATCGACGATCTGAATCTTATTCTTCTGAATGAAGCGCTTAATCTCTTCGGGCGTCGTGGGGCGCGTCGCCTCAATCAGCTCTTCTTCCCGATCTCTACCCGTTACCAGTGTGGTCATTGAAACTTCCTCCTTGGTTTCCAATCAAATTAAATTCGTAAGGATAAAACGGGGTTAGCCTGCGGCGAGGTTACTGCCCGTTAAGGAGCGCTATCTTACAAAAATTGCCAAACGCTGTAAAGCCCGATTTCCCGCTCAGACAAGGGCCCGCTCGCCCCGTTCCCGGGTGCGGATTCGGACCACCTCGGAGATCTCGGAGACGAAAATCTTGCCGTCACCGACGCCGCCGGTGTAGGCGGATTCCAGGACCGCTTGCACGATCTTCTCGACATCCCGATCGTTGGCCACAATTTCTACCTTGATCTTGGGGAGAAAATCGACTTTGTATTTTTCGCCCCGCCACTGCTGGACGGTCCCCTTTTGAAGGCCGTGCCCTTCGATCTCTGTAATCGTGATACCGGGATAGCCGGAACGCTCGAGTGCGCTTCGCACGGCGAGCACCATATCAGGACTAAAGACTGATTCAATTTATTTCAAGGTACATATCATCATAATTAACATGACCTATATATATCCCTCAAATTCA
>CAYJTI010000003.1:19160-27514 GCA_964373135.1 uncultured bacterium
TTCTGTTAAAGAAAAGAGAGGTGACCTTCCACAGGGCCTTCCGGCGCTTTCAACTGCACCGGCTTTTTAATCGGTACCCCTTATCCTATGAACGGTTTTGGACCTATCTTTTTCCCGCAAATTCAGGAGCGTTCTCTTCTGCGCCCGCCCCCAAGCCCACAAAGGTGTAATGCGGCTTGCGGGTGACGAAATCGGGATAGGCGACGTTTCCGTGTTCCCCGATATCCAACCCTTCAATTTCCTCCTGCAGAGACACGCGAATCCCGAAGACGAGCTTGATGAGATACCAGAAAAACAAAGCGACGAAGAAGGTGTAAACCGCCACGGCGGCGATGCCCGTGAGCTGAGCCATCAATAGATTGGTTCCCCCTCCGAAGAAAAATCCGTTGCCCGTCGTGTTCGGACTCACCCAATCCTCGGCGAAGAGTCCGATGGAAAAAGTTCCCCAAACGCCGTTGACCATATGAACGGAAACGGCGCCAACCGGGTCGTCCACACGAATCCGGTCAAAGAAAATCACGGCCAACACGACAATGACGCCTGCCACGAGGCCGATGATTGCGGCGCTCTCGACACTCACAAACGCACAGGGCGCCGTAATAGCGACCAAGCCCGCGAGACATCCGTTAAGCGTCATTCCAAGATCCGGCTTTTTCAAGAGAATCCACGAGGCAATCGTCGCCCCGAGAATCCCGGTGGCGGCCGCCATATTTGTTGTCACACAGATATGAGCAATCAATCGGGGATCGGCAGCCATCGTACTTCCCGGATTAAATCCGAACCATCCCAGCCAAAGAACGAAGGTGCCAATCAGAGCGAGTGACAGGCTGTGGCCCGGAATGACATTGATTTTTCCATTCACATATTTCCCGAACCGAGGTCCGAGCACAATGGCACCGGCCAAAGCCGCCCAGCCTCCGGAGGAGTGAACCACGGTCGAACCCGCAAAGTCCCACATCCCCGCCTTGGCGAGCCAGCCGCCGCCCCAGATCCAGTGCCCGGTCACGGAATAAAGAAATGCGACGTATAGAAAGGAGAAAAGGATGAACGAAAGGTATTTGATTCGACCTCCCACGGCGCCTGAAACAATCGTGGCACCGGTTCCGGCGAACACGAGTTGGAAGAAAAACTTTGCAAGGAGCGGAACGCCGGTCCAGGCAATCGCACTATAGACCCCTTGATAGGCATCGCCGGTGGCCGGGCTGTTATCGGCTCCCTTCAGCATCAAAAGCCCTTGGTAACCGAAAAATGGATTTCCATCTCCGAACATCAACCCATATCCGATTAACCAAAACGCCACCGTCGAACAAGCAAACACCACAAAATTCTTTGAAAGAACGTTCACGCAATTTTTACTCTGCTGGAAGCCCGCCTCGACACACGCAAAACCGCAGTTCATGAAGAAAACGAGCATCGCGGTCACGAGTGTCCAGATTGTGTCCGCCATTACCTTCGGATCCATAAACTTTCTCCTTTCAGAAAATTCTAATGTTCAGGTTCGTGCTTTTTAAGGACTCAGAAACAGAAAACATCAATAGCGGTGAAAGAAACCTCCCTTAGTGTCGTGGCGAGCTGGTTGCAACGGGCATGCCAAGTAAGGCCGGGGGTCGTCCTCCCCTACAAATCTTCCTTGCGAAGGTGTAAAGCAGGTTCCGTGGCCCGCTCTGAATCAACAATTTTGTCATCGAAATTGCTCCGGGATTCAAAATTGTCATGGTCCCTCAGGCTTCGCTTTGAGGCCGTATTGCTTAATCTTGTAACCAATCATCCTTTCCGTTAAGCCGAGAATCTGAGCGGCCCGCCGCTGGTTTCCGCCGGTCTTCTTCAAGGCCGATTCAATCAAGCGTTTCTCCAACGCCTCAACGGCCTGGGGGAGAACACAGGGAAGGGATTCAGCGCCAAGTTGGGGCGTGTAGGTGGTCAGGCCCGGGCCCTTCCCGTCTTGAGGAATGGGGAAAAGCTCGGGCTGAAGCGTCTCCCCCTTGCAGAGGACGACCGCCCGCTCGATTGCGTTCTCAAGCTCTCGAATGTTTCCCGGCCAGACGTAATTCATTAAAATTTCCATCGCCTCATCGGAAACATACTTCACCTCTTTCTTGTTCTCCTGACTCGCCCGCTCAAGGAAATGTTTCACGAGGAGCGGAATGTCCTCCCGCCTCTCCCGCAAGGCCGGCAGGAAAATCGGAACGACATTCAAGCGGTAATAAAGATCCTCTCGAAAGCGGCCTTCCCGCACCTCTTTCTCCAAATCTTTATTCGTCGCCACAATCAGACGGAGATCCACACGAATGGTCTGGGTGCCGCCCAAGCGCTCAAACTCTCTTTCCTGAAGCACACGCAGCATTTTGACCTGGGTGGAAAGAGGAAGATCTCCGATTTCATCAAGAAAGAGGGTGCCGCCATTCGCCATTTCAAAGCGCCCGATCTTTGTCGCCGCAGCCCCCGTGAAGGCGCCTTTTTCATAGCCAAAGAGTTCACTTTCCAAGAGGGTTTCGGGAAGCGCCGCGCAGGAGACCTTGATAAACGGCTGGTCCGCCCGGTCGCTATGGTAGTGAATGGCGCTCGCAATCAACTCTTTCCCCGTGCCGCTTTCCCCCCGCAAGATGACCGTGGCCTTTGTCTTGGAGACCATCTCCAGCGTCGCAAAAGTGTCGAGCATCCGCTTGCTTTCGCCCACAATATTGGAGGGATGAAAACGTTTTTTGAGCTGTCGGCGGAGGCGGACATTCTCATCCTCGAGACGGGCCTTTTCCTTCTCGACCATCTTGTGAATTCGGACCGCCTGTGCGACCATCGAGCTGATAATGGTAAGGAGCCGAAGGTCTTCGTCCAAGGAGGTGTCTCGCTCAAAAAGTCGGTCGGCACTCAACGCCCCGATTGTCTTCCCATCCAGTTTGATTGGAACACAAAGAAAGGAAATCTGGGTCCGCTTGACGTCGCCTCGGGCTTGAGTCCGGTTCAGAAAAAGGGGTTCTTCTCCCACGTTTTTCACCATGATCGGTTCGCCGGCGGCCACGACCCGTCCGGTAATTCCCTCGCCGACCCGGTAACGTCCCCGCTCGATCTCCTTTTCCGTGAGGCCCCGGGCGACCTGAATGATCAACTGGTTTGACTCCTCATCGAGAAGCGTGAGCGTCCCCCGCTCCATCGCCATCTTGTCGTGGAGGATGTCGAGAATCCGCCTCATCACCTCCTCGAGATCCAAGGAGGAATTGAGCGCCTTGGCGATTTCATAGAGGGTCGTAATCTCAAGAAGCTCACGCCTCAGGCCGGGTAACGATTTTTCACGGCTCGGTTTTTCGCTCATCACCGCCCCACCAAGGCGATCCCGGCCTGGTCCGCCCGCCGGATGAATTCTTCGAGTTCGAGAAAGAGGGTTTTTCCTGCTTCAAAGGCCAGGGCTTTTGCCTTGGCTTCCACAAGCCGTTCCAAGGTCGTGAGACCCACGGCCGGAACGTCGAATCGCATATCTTGGTTTGGTTTCGCCACCTTGACCACCGTGATGCCCCCCTTCCCCAATATCCCGCCTCGTCGGATCGCTTCGTCGGTCCCTTCGATCGCCTCAAGCGCCAGTACCGCCTTCTGCTTCACCACGACCGTCTGACCCGTATCCAGGGCGGCCAAGCTCTTCGCGATCTTCCAACCGAACTCAATCTCCTCTTCCGCTTCGCGAGTCGGGGCGCGTTTTCCCAAAATCCCCTTCCCCGGCAGTGCCTCCTTTAAGAATCGGGTGGAATCCTTCAACTCAATCCCCTGCGAAGCGAGATAGTCGGCCACCCCTCCCAAGAGTGAGTCGTCCCGTAAATCCTTAATTTTCAAAAGGACCTTGGCCATCTCCAGGTCCGGCCGGACCTCCCCCTCGAAAATTCGGACCTTCTCGATCTTTCCGGCCATGATTGCTTCGGAAACCCCTTCCTGTTTGAAGAAATCCCGCAGCCGCTTGAGCTGGCCCAGTTTAATCTCTTGATAGGCGTCGGCTACCTTCCCAAGCTCGGGGTCCCATTCCTTGGCAATGCCGCAACAGACGATTCGGTAGCCGGCCCGCCGGGCCCCCTCCGCGACAAGGAAAGGGAAACGACCCCGGCCGGCAATGAGGCCCACGGTCTTCATGTTGGGTTTAACGCGAAATCCCGCGCTCGGTGTCCTTCAGGAAATGAAGCAGGGTCTGAATCGAGGGAGTGACGGGGACCTCTTCTTGGATTTTTTTAACGGCATTCTTCACGGAAAGCCCGGACCGAAACAGAATCTTGTAAGCCTTTTTGAGCTGGGACTTCTCCTCCTTTGAAATCCCGGCCCGGTCAATCCCGACCGAGTTAATCCCGTGGACTTTGGCGGGGTGACCGTCGGCCATCATGTAAGGAGGGACATCCTGCACCACTTTCGAACAGCCGCCGACAATGGCGAGGCTCCCGATTCGGACAAATTGATGGACCGCGCTCAGTCCGCCAAGGATCGCACGGTCTTCAATGATCACATGCCCGGCCAAGGTCGCCGCATTGGCCAATGTGACTTGGTTACCGATGACGCAGTCGTGGGCGACGTGCGCGTAGGCCATAATCAGGGTGTCATCGCCGATGAGGGTTTCGGTCCCTTCCTTGGTCCCCGGGTTAATCGTCACATATTCGCGGATTTTATTCCGGTTGCCGATTCTGAGGTAGCTTGTGCCCCCGTCATATTTTTTATCCTGCGTGACACTTCCAATGACGGCCCCGGTGAAAATCTCACATTCTTCCCCGATCGTCGTGTGGCCCTCCAGGGTCGCCCGAGGACCCACGGTGGTGCGGTCACCGATTCTCACGGTCCCGGCGATCATCGCATACGGCCCGACTTCCACCCCTTCGCCGAGTTCCGCGTCGGGATGAACGATGGCCGTCTCGTGAATTCTCGTTCCTTCCAAGTTCTGCATGGGGCGCTAACGGTCAACGATCGCGAACTTCACCTCGGCCTCGCAAACGAGTTTGCCGCCGACATAAGCCCGGCCCGAACACTGCCCGGTTTTCGGCCGGCAGCGGAGGACTTCGACTTCCATGCGGAGTTCGTCGCCAGGAACAACGGTCTGCCGGAATTTGCAATAGTCGACGCTCATAAAATAGGCGATTTTTCCCCGGAGGTCCGGGCGGGAGAGCATCACCACACCCCCCACTTGCGCCAAGGCCTCCAGGATAAGCACCCCGGGCATAATGGGATGCCCCGGAAAATGCCCTTGAAAAAAATAGTCGCTTGCGCTCACCAGCTTGTAGCCGACGGCCCGCTTGCCCGCCTCGAGCTTTTCGATCCGGTCGACAAAAAGGAAGGGGTAACGGTGCGGCAAAATTTTTTGGATGGCTTCGATATCGAGCGTTGAGGGAACTTCCCAGCTGGGAGATTTTTCTCGGGACTGGCTCATGGCGATTTTCCTCACAAGTTCAAGATTGAGGGCGTGGCCGCTGCGGGTGGCGAGGACATGCCCTTTGAGAAATCCCCCCAGGAGGAAGAGATCTCCCAAAAGATCCATCATTTTATGGCGGCAGGCCTCGGTGTCAAATCGGAGCGAATTGTCGATCGGGGCGTTCCTTTCAAAAACAAGGGTGTTCTCCAGGCTCGCCCCCTTTCCAAACCCTTGCGACAGAAGGACTTGAGCCTCTTCCTTGAGGCAAAATGTACGGGCCGGGGCGATTTCCCGTTCAAAAATTTCAGGAAGGATCCGCAAGGTTAGAAATTGGTCTGCCAGATCTTGGTGCCGGTAACTCAAGGTGTAGGAAATGGTGAGGTGAGGCGCCGGAAGCACGATGAGGCTTTGGTCTCCCTGATCCACATAAACCGGCTCGTTCACCTCAATAAATTTTCTCTCGGCGTCCTGAGAAACGAGTCCGACTCGGGTAAAGGCCTCCGCATACTCACGGGCGCTTCCGTCTAATCCCGGAAGCTCCTCCCCATCGACCTCCACGATGGCATTGTCGATCCCCAGGCCGTGAAAGACGGCCATCAAGTGTTCGACGGTCTGGACGATTCCTTCTCCCACCACAAGGGAGGTTTGCCGAGCTTCATTCCGGCGGGTATTCTGGGTGACGGCCTGCACCTGAAGCGAAGGATCGAGATCGGCCCGGACGAAACGAATCCCCGTCTCCGGCTCGTCAGGACGGACCGTCACCTCAACGGCTTTTCCCGTGTGAATCCCGGATCCCCGAAAAGTGACGGCCTCTTTGAGGGTCTGCTGCTTAATCACGGCATCGTCATTTCTCCTGATAATTCCGATTCAGTTCCTCGATAATATCGCGCGAGACGTCGTAACGCGCGTTTCGGTAGAGCAGGACGCGCTCGTTGAAAACAAAATCGTAGCCCTTCCGCTCGCCGTAGCGCTGAACCACCTCATCGATGTCCTTAAAAATCTCGCGCACCATGGTATTCCGCCGCTCGCCCAGTTCCTTCCGTGCGGCCAGATCAAAATCCTGGAGTTCGCGGATTTTCGCGTCAATCGCCTCCTGCTTCTTCGACCGGGCATCCTCGGCAAGGAGGGCCTGTTCATCTTTCAGGCGGCGAATTTCCCGGACCAACGCATCTCGTTCCTCTTCCTTAGTCTTTCCCGCCGCCTGGAGCTTGGCGTCATTTTGCTTCGTCTTTTCATAGCCGTCAAACACCTTGGCCACATCCACATAGGCCCATTTGCCCACTGCCGCCTCGGCCGTCGGGATAAAACAGAAACTCATCAGGACAATAAGGATAATCTTTTTCATTCAACCCTCCTTTGATGAACCAGATTGATGAGGACTAGAAACCGTGACTCAAGCTGAACTCAAACCGCCCGTTCCGGTCCTCGACATCTTTATTTGCAATGGGGAGACCGTAGTAAAAAGCAAGCGGGCCGATGGGGGTCTTCACCTTCACTCCCGGCCCCACGCTGACCGCAAAATCTCCAAAATCAAGCTTGTAATGATCCTTGTCCACTTCACCAATGTCCACAAAAACCGCCCCCTTAATAATATCAATATAAGGAAGCGGAAACGTGTATTCAAAATTCATAATTGCAAGCGTCTTGCCGCCCACCGCGTCCCCCGCTTCGATCGGGCCGACCCGGCGGTAATTGTAACCCCGGACCGTGCCGAGGCCCCCGGCATAGAACCGGTCAAACACCGGAACCGTGTCCGACCCGCTGAATTCTTGTGAGACGCCTAAACGAATCCGAAACTCAAGGACGTGTTTCTTAAAGAGCGTCCAGTACTGAGTGTAGCTTGCCTGAAACGTGTAAAAATCTTCCTCCCCCCCGATGAAACTCCCGACCAGTTCCTCCTGAAAATTCAGCAGCAGTCCCCGGGACGGGTTTAGGATATTATCACGAGTATCCCAAGTCTGAAAAAGCCGGACCCGGCTCAGCGTCGTGTTCCCTGAAAAATCCCGAACGGCTTTTGGCGCATCCTCAGAAATATTATCCAGCTTGACCCGCTCCAGCGTGTAACCGGTCCCCATTCGAAAGGCGTCCGTAAACATCTTCCCCAGATTAACGCCAAAACCCAGCCGGTTTTCGTCAAAGTCAACATTCAAGTTGTCCCGTTCCGTGTTGAAGGCGTCCACGCCAAGGGAAAGTTTTCTTCCAAAAAGATAAGGCTCCGTAAAACTCAGTTCGAAGTTCTGACTGATTGTCCCAATCCGGGCTCGGACCGCCAGTTTTTGGCCTGCGCCCGTGAACCGGGGAAAGTTGAGAAGGTCAAAGTTTTTCTGAGAAATCTCGGCGAAGCCGACAAACCGGTCAATGGAGCTGATGCCGCCGCCGAAGGAGAGTTCCCCTGTCCGCTTTTCCTTGACGCGAAAGATTAAATCTTTCCGGTTTGAAGCAGAGCCGGGCTCAAAGTCGTGGGTGACCTCCTCGAAAAAATCGAGATTTTCAAGCCGCTGAACCGACTTCTGGATCTTCTCCCCGTCGATCCGGTCACCCGGGCGAATCCGAAGTTCGCGCCGGATGACAATGTCTTTCGTCTTCTTATTCCCCCGAATGACGACCTTATCGACAAAATAAAGGTCCCCCTCGCGAATTCGGTAGTTGATGTCCACCTTTCCCGTCTCCCGGTTGAGCTTCACATCCGGGACAATCCGTGCGTCAACATAGCCCCGTTCGAAATAATATTTTCGGATCCGGTCCAAATCCGTAGCAAGGTAGTATTGCGAATACGTGGTCCCCGGCAGCATCTCGAGGGTTTCCCAAATTTCGGCTTCCGGAAAAAGTTCGGCGCCTTCCATCTTGACCTCGCCGGTCACATAATGCTGCCCTTCCTCAATTTGAATCGTAATCAGGATCTTCTGTTTCTCCCGGTCGTAATCAAACTGGGGAGACGCCTTGACATCGAGGTAACCCTCCTGCTGGTAAAAAAGCTGGTTTCGAT
>CAYJTI010000004.1:0-23008 GCA_964373135.1 uncultured bacterium
CTAATGAGCAAGTCGTTGAAGGGAAGTGCGAGCGCTGCGAGACAAAGGTGGTCAGCAAAAACCTTGAGCAGTGGTTCTTCAAGATTACGGCCTATGCCGAGCGTCTGCTCGAGGACTTAAAACTCCTGGAGGGGTGGCCGGAGCGTGTGCGGATTATGCAGGAGAATTGGATTGGTAAAAGCACGGGGGTTGAAATTGATTTTCCGCTGGTTCCCCTGAAGGGCGCAGTTCCCAAGGAGGGTCCCCTTCCCTGTTTCACCACGCGAGTGGATACGATTTTTGGTGCGACCTACGTTGTCATCTCGCCGGAACACCCGAGACTCCCGGAGCTGATTTGTGACGTTCCTGAGAAGAAAGAAGTCGAAGCGGCCGTCAATCGGATGAAGGCCGAGGATTTGACGGTGCGGACCCAGATTGAGACGGGGAAGGAAGGAATTTTCACCGGCCGCTTTGTCACGAATCCAATGACCCAGGAGAAGATTCCGTTGTGGGTCGCCAATTATGTCCTGATGGAATACGGGACCGGAATCGTCATGGCCGTGCCGGCGCACGACGAGCGGGATTTTGAGTTTGCGAAGAAATATAAATTGCCAATTCGAGTCGTCATTATCCCCTCACCCGAACCCTCTCCCCCTTTGGGGGAGAGGGGGAAGGGTGAGGGGGCTTACGTTGACCCCGGGATTCTGGTCGATTCCGGTGCCTTCACCGGAGTTCCGAGCGAAGCGGCCAAAGAGAAGATTGCCGGTTTTATGGAGCGGAATAGAATCGGCCGGAGGAAAATTCAGTATCGTCTGAGGGACTGGTTGATTTCCCGCCAGCGTTATTGGGGCGCCCCGATTCCGATTATCTATTGTGACCAATGCGGCACGGTTCCCGTTCCAGAGAAGGACCTTCCGGTTTTGCTGCCGGAAGAGGTAAAGTTCAAGCCGACCGGCGTCTCGCCCCTTCGGGACCATCCGGAGTTCCAAAAGGTGAGCTGTCCCCGCTGCGGCGCCCGGGCACGCCGGGAGCCCGACACCATGGATACCTTTGTCGATTCGAGCTGGTATTTTCTCCGTTACATTAGTCCGAAGGATAACCAAAGGGCCTTCGACACGAAGGCGGTCAATCGCTGGCTTCCCGTTGACCAATACATCGGCGGGGTTGAGCATGCCATCCTTCACCTTTTGTATGCCCGCTTCATCCACAAAGTGTTCTACGACCTCGGCCTGGTGAATTTCAAAGAGCCGTTTGCCCGGCTTTTCACGCAGGGGATGATTATCAAAAACGGCGCCAAGATGTCGAAATCCAAAGGGAATGTGGTGAGCCCCGACGAACTGATTCGACGATACGGAGCCGACACGGTCCGCCTTTACACGCTTTTCATGGGCCCGCCGGAGAAAGATGCTGAATGGCAGGACCAAGGGGTGGAGGGGGCGTCCCGTTTTCTCGGGCGGCTCTGGCGCTTGGCGGCGAGAGAGGGAAAGCCCGAAGCCGGGGAGAGGGAAGGAGAGGCGCTCACGGCCCCGCAGATTCGTTTTGAGCTCCACCGGACCATTAAGAAGGTGACCGAGGACCTCGAGGGAGATTTTCATTTCAATACGGCCATTAGCGCGTGCATGGAATTTTTGAACGCCCTTTATCGTTTCCGTCCGAATTCCCCGGAGGATGAGAAAGTCTTGCGTGAAAGCCTCGAGACCCTCACCCGGCTCCTCGCCCCCTTTGTTCCGCACCTTGCCGAGGAGCTCTGGTCCCGATTCGGACATTCGGAAACAATCTTTCGGAGCGCCTGGCCGGCCTATGACCCGAAACGGCTCCTTCGGGAGGAAGAGGAAATCGTCGTCCAGGTTGCGGGCCGGGTGCGGACTCGGATTCGTGTGGCGAGGGATATTTCAGAATCGGAGATTAAAACGCTCGTCTTACAGGATGCAAAGGTGAGAGAATGGGTCGACGGCAAAGAGGTGAAAAAAGTCGTTTTCGTCCCTCACCGGCTCGTGAACGTCGTCGTTTAAGGGGGCGAGGCCATGCCAAAGGTTGAGATTCGTCAGAATACAATTTGGGTCCGGGGAAAGCGGGTCCCGCTCGTGAGCGGAGAGGTCCACTACTGGCGGCTCAATCCGAACTATTGGGAAGAGATTCTTGAGCGCGTTCGCGAGATGGGGATAAAGGTCGTGGCGACCTATGTCCCGTGGGATTACCACGAATACCGGCGGGGAAAGTTTGACTTCACGGGGAAAACGGATGAGACGAGAAACCTCCGAGGATTTCTCAGGTTAACGCAAAACAAAGATTTCTGGGTCATCATTCGGCCCGGTCCCTACATTTACAGCGAATGGCCCAATGAGGGGGTGCCGAGTTACGCCTACAAATATCACCGGCTTCATCCAAAGTTTTTGGAATATGCCAAGGAATACATGAGGAAGGTGACCGCCGTCATTCGTCCTTTCCTTGCGACACGGGCCAAGGGCCACATCATCCTGCTTCAGGCCGACAATGAAATCGACCCCTGGCCGGACGTTTTTGGTCAACAGTATGGATTGAATGGAAAACCGGGTCTTTTTCAGGAATTCATGCAGCGGATTTACGGCGGAGATTTAAACCGGCTCAACGAACGTTGGGGAACGAGGTATCGAAGCTTCGATGAAGCCGCCCCCTTTATTGCCACGATGTTCAAGGAAGAACCGGGGCTCGCCCTCAAGGGGGACAAAGAGCTGAGCCGCAACATCGATTATTTTCGGTTCAAATACCATTACTCCCTTGAGTGCGCCCGCTGGAATGTCCGAACCTATCGCTCGCTCGGCATCGACGTTCCGATTTACCTCAATCTCTACCCCTTCTTTTATGCCCACGACTGGCTCCAGATGCAGTCGGCCGGCGACCTCGTGGGTATTGACCTCTATCCCTCGAGTGAGCTTTCCGAGGATGAATTTGAGCAGCGGAAATTAATGGATAAAGTCCGCTATCTCCGGAGCATTTCACGCCTTCCCTACATCGCCGAGTTTGCGGCCGGCGTCTGGCACGCCCGTCATTACGAAACGGGCGTCCTGACGCCCAACCACTACCGTTTAATCACACTCAGCGCATTATTGGGAGGCGTCTGCGGTTGGAATTGGTATATGCTCGTCAACCGGGACAACTGGTATATGTCCCCGATTAACGAATGGGGACGAACGAGGCCGGAGTTGTATGAGGTCTTCCGGGAGCTCGTGCGGGCTTTCAACCGGATGAATCCTCCTTCGCTCAAGAAGCGGTGCGAAGTGGGCGTCACGTTCAATCCCCTCCAGTATGCGGCGAGGACTCTGAGTCATAACAGCCGGATTCTTGCAGCCCTCTACGATGCGGACATTGACTATAAACTGTTTGACCCGCGAAACGAAATTTCTCGGGCGAAGGTGCTCTTCTACTCGGGGAATCAATGGCTGGAACGTGAGGCACAGAAAAATCTCGGGCGCTATGTCGAGAGAGGAGGAATCTTGGTTGGTTTTCGAAACTACCCGAGGAAGGACGAGAATTTTGAGCCGTGCGATGTCGTTGGCTTCCAGGACCCCTCCCGTATTCTTTTCGAGTTTAAGAAGAAGTTTGTCATTCAATTCTCGCACGACCGTCCCAAGATTGAAGTGACCAGTACGGTTTTCTGCTTCGACAAAGTGGAGGGAGAGCCGATTCGGGCCTCTTTGGACCCCTTTGGAATGCACATTGTGGGTTACCGGAAACGGGTGGGAAAGGGTGAAATCATTCACCTGGGATTTGAGCCGAACGTCGAAATCATCCTCGAGCTTCTCCATTTTCTCAAGGTCCCCCTTTATTCCTTTTCCGTGACGCACGAGGTCAAGACCGCGTTTTTCTCACGGGGAGACCGGACTCACTACCTCGTGGTCACGAACAACGGCCGGGAGGAGAAAAGCGCCCTCATTCATCTTCCCCAGCTCCGGGGGCAGGGACGTTTCAGCGTGAAAGACCTCTTTTCCGGGGAGAAGGAAGCCCTGGCTTCGGAGCGGGCCACCCATTTCACCGTCACCTTGCCTCGCAAGGACGGCCGAATCTTCGAATTCAAGCGGGTCGGGTAAGGGGACATTTCTAATGGGCGTTGACCTAAGGGGAAAGAAGGCTAAGGGGAAAGAAGGCTTGAATTCCCACCCGTTCAGGGTATAATTCCCCGCAAATTCCCTAGGGAAAGGGGGTGAAGAAAGGAAATGAAGAAAGTAATCGCAATGGCGGTCCTGGCCATCATGCTTGTTCCGTGTGGAATTGCATTGGCCGAGACGGTTGAAGGAACCGTGGCCGCCGTGGATTTGGATGGCAAGAAGGTTGACGTGACGAAGAAGAACGCGGAAACCGGCGCCGATGAAACGGTGTCTATTTCCGTTGGTGACACCACGACTTACACCGGAGACGCCGCCTCCCTGGCAGAAATCATCGAGGGAGACAAGGTGAAGGTCGAAGCGGACAAGGACGCCGCCACCGGCAGCTGGGTTGCCAAGTCCGTGGAAGTTACGTTCGCGGAAGAGGAAGTCACGACCTGAAAAGCTTAGTGGCACCGCCGAATTCCAAAGGCTTTGGAAGCGGAGGAACCAAAAGAAGCGGGTGAGTTTCTTGGCGCGGAGGACGAGCCCATCGTCTTCCGAAAAGAAAAGGGTGACTCCACCGCCCTAACCCTTCGGTCCCTGAAAGACCGGTAGCTTACTTCGCAGGCGAATGTGGAGGCACTCATCTTATGGTTGCATCGAAAGAAGGGCCGGAGTACAATCCAGGCCAAACAAGGCCGCAATGTACGAATCCTTTTTTGGCCTGAGAGAACCGCCCTTTAACGTCACCCCGGACCCCCGTTTCATTTATTTCAGCCGGCATCACCTCGAAGCGCTCTCGGTCCTTCTTTACGGAATCGAAGCCCGCCGTGGGTTTATCGAGATTACGGGGGAAGTCGGCGCCGGCAAGACGACCCTTTGCCGAACCCTTCTCAAGGACCTCGACGGCCGGATGAAAACCGCTTTTATCTTCAACCCCAGGCTCTCCCCCTACGAGCTTTTTGAACAGATTGTGGAAGATTTGGGGGTCGTCCCGGCCGGGCGGCGCCGAAAGGATTATTTTGACGCCCTCAACCGATTCCTTTTAGAAGAGCTGGCGAAGGGAAGTAATGCGGTCTTGATTATTGACGAAGCCCAGAATTTGAGCCCCTCCGCCTTGGAGCAAATTCGGCTTCTTTCGAATCTGGAAACGACCCGAGAGAAGCTCCTTCAGATTATTCTCGTGGGACAGCCGGAACTCCGGGCGATTTTGGCCCGCCCCGAATTGCGCCAGCTCGAGCAGCGGATTCCCATTCGCTATCACCTTCCGGCGTTGAGCGGCGAGGAAGTTAAGAAATATCTTGCGCATCGGCTTCGGGTTGCGGGGTCCGAGGAGGAACTCTTCGCGCCGGACGCCATTGAACAGATTTACGAACTCTCGGGCGGCATTCCCCGGCTGATTAATGTGTTGGCAGACCGGGCCCTTTTGGCGGCTTATGTGAAAGGGGTCCGCAGGGTGGAGACCGCTTTCGTGAAAGAAGGACAGGAAGATTTGCAAGGGGTCCCGATTTGAGTCTGATTCATGAGGCGCTGCAAAAATTAGAGGGCGAGAAAAAAGAGAGCGAGGCCGGCTCGGCGGTTACAACGTTTGAACCGGAGTCGCCTGAATCAGCGGAAAGGCCCGCCTCGGTTATCGAAACCCGCCGTCCCCCCGTCGGGAAAGAAGTTCTTTTTGGAATCGGAGGCGTGATTCTGATTGCGGGAATCTTGGGGGTCTCTTCGTGGGTGGCGTTCTCCAAGAGGCCGACGGTTTCTGAGATGCCCTCGGGCCCCGTGACCGGGAGCTCATCACGGACGCTGGAGCCTCGCCTCGATTTGAGTCGGCAGGGGGAATTTTCTCTGACCGGCATCAGCCACACAGGCTCCGATTGGATGGCCATCATTAATAATCAGCTGGTTCGGGTGGGGGAATCGGTGAGTGGAGCGGAAGTGAAGTCGATCCAAGACCGGGAGGTCCTCCTCGATTTCAACGGCGAGACCGTCACGCTGGAAATTTAATCAGTTCCGATGGGTCGATTGCGTTATCATCAGGAAACCCTATTTTTCTTTCTCATCGTTTTGCTCCTGACCTTCGTCACGCTTTCTTACGCCTTGTCTCCTCGCCCCCTGGCCCCCCTAGGAGTCAACGTCCCCAGGTAGTAAGATAAGAAGGAATTAATCGGAAGCGCCATGAAACAGTTGCGAAGAGTTGTGTTCTATTTCCTTCTGGCCGTTTACGTGATTCTCTGCCCGCTGACCATTCTTTATGCCCTCGGTTATTTTTACAAACCAGGACTCGAGCTGGGAATTATAAGGACGGGATTGATTTATCTTTCCACCGCCCCGCCGGGCGCTTCCGTCTATTTCGGAAACAAACGGTTTCGTCGGAAGACACCCGCCGTCATCCCGCACCTCCCTCCGGGGGATTACGCCGTGAAGGTCCTGTTGAAAAACCACAAACCGTGGGCTCGGACCATTCCGGTCGAGGCGGAAAAGGCGACCGTCATGGAACGCATCCTCCTCCTCCCGGAGCAATGGAAAATCGAGCCCCTTTCCCGGGAATCCTTTGACCGCTTGCTCCCCCTTCCGGGCAGTCGCTTCTTCCTCCTTCAACGAGGACCTCGGGCGGCCGACCTGTTTGTTTATGACTGGAAGGAGGAATCCTACGGGCCGCTCCTTCCTCGGCGGTCCATTTTTCGGGACGCGGCGATTCTCTCCTATTTTTCGATGCCCGAGAGTCCGACGCTTCTTTTGAAAGTGAATTTCCGGGGGAGTGAGAAGTATCTCTGGATTGATTTTCGGAGAAAGAAACGGCGTATTGAAGACTTGACCGTTCTTTTTCCCGAGACGCCTCACCATATCGAATGGGACGGGCAGGCAAAGCATCTCATCTTTTCTTCTCAGAACGGAATCGTGAGCCGGCTCGATCTCATTTCGAAGTCACTGGACCGTTTTTTTGCCGAGGCCATTCGGGGATACGGCCTCTCTCACGGGCAGATTTATCTCCTCAAAAAGGAGCCGCTTTTCCTTCGGATGGACCTCAACGGCGAAAATCGAGAACCGCTCCTGAAGGACCCGGCCCTGATTCAGTCGCTCTTCGGAGAAAAACCCTTTCGAATCGAAGTCCTTTCTAAGGACCTCATTGTTTTCTTGGGGGAGGAAGGAGAGCTCCTCGCCAATCGCCTCCCCTATCGCTTCGTTGAAGGGGGAGTCAAAGGATTGGAATTCCAGCCTGAGGAGGAAAGGCTTCTCTTTTGGACCGGCCACGAGATTGGAGTCCTCGATTTCTCTGAAGCGGAGGAGGACGAAGAGATTTTTGAAAGAGGACCTCGGCGGGTCTGGGTTTTCAGGGAGGGGAAGAAAATTGAGCAGGCCTTCTGGGTTTATGAGGGCTCCCACGTTCTCTTTCGGGACGAAAATGAGGTATTTCTTCTTGAACTCGAAACTTACGAGAAACCCCACGTCCATTCTCTCCTTGAAGTAAAAAAGGGGAGCTCGGTCTTTTACAGTGAAGCGGCCGGAAAACTTTATTATCTCGAAAATGCAGCCGCTCGTCTCGCTTCCCTTGAGCTTCTCCCGAGAAGGGAAATTCTTCCGCTCACCTTCCCTCAGCTCCGGGAAGAAAGAAAAAGGATGGAGCTCGTCGAGGGATGAAATTTAATTTTTCCCGTCAGGGGCTTTCGAAAGACGAAGGACATCTCGAGCGGATTTTCGAAATCGTGCCGGCCGCCGCCAGCTGGACGGCCCTCCTTGGAATGCTCGTCATCGCCTTTTGGAAACCGGTCGTGGCGGCCGTCGTGATTATCGCCTTCGATTTCTACTGGCTGCTTCGTCTCTTCTACATGACCCTTTTTCTTATCCTGGCTTACCTCCGGCTCTGGGCAGAGAAGGAGACGGACTGGATAAGCCGGGCCGAGGGACTCGGTCGTCTCCCGAGTTACCTCAAGGAAATCCGTGGCGACGTCCGCCGTTCGACACCCCGGAAAAAAATTTCCCTTTGGGCCCATCGGCGGGAACTTGAGACGCTCGCCAAAAGCGGGGCAAGCGTCCCTCGCTCGAGTGAGATTTTTCACCTGGTCATTTTTCCGATTCTGAGGGAATCAAAGGAGATTATTGAGCCGGGCATCCAAAGCCTCGTCGGCCAAAAGTTTCCTCCCCAGCGGATTCTCGTGGTCTATGCCGTCGAAGAAAGAGTGGCTCAGAAAATTAAGGAGCAGGCGTTTCAGATTCAGAAAGGCTATCGAAGGCATTTCCTCGATTTTTTGGTGGTGGTCCACCCCGACGGTCTCCCGGGAGAGGCCCGAGTCAAGGGGGCCAACACGACTTATGCCGCCAAGGAGGCTGCAAAATTTTTGACCGCCAGGGGAATTCCCTTTGAGAAGGTTATCGTCTCTTGCTTCGATGCCGACACGGTTGTCAGCCCGGATTATTTCGGCTGCCTGACGTATCACTTTTTGGTTTGTCCCGAGCGAAATCGCGCCAGCTTCCAGCCGATTCCCGTTTATCACAATAACATTTGGGAGGCCTCCGGATTTTCCCGGGTTCTCGATATCGGCTCCTCCTTTTTTCAATTGATTGAGGCCACGAACCCTGATAGGCTCGTCACGTTTTCGAGCCACAGCATGAGCTTCCAGGCCCTCGTCGAAGTCGGCTACTGGCCGGTCGAGCTCGTCTCCGACGATTCGGCGATTTTCTGGAAGGCCTTCATCCATTACGACGGAGATTATCGAGTCATTCCCATGTATGTCACACTTTCGATGGACGTGGTGAGTGCCGAGACCTGGTGGAAGACCATCGCCTATGTCTACCGGCAAAAGCGGCGATGGGCGTGGGGGGTCGAGAATTTTCCGATTGTCATGCGCGCCTTTCTCAGGGCCAACCGGATTTCGCTTTGGACGAGAGTGAGCCACGGCTTCAAACTGTTTGAGAACAATATCTCCTGGGCCACGTGGGCCTTCCTCCTGCTCGTGATTGGATGGCTGCCGGCCGTTTTCGCAAGCCGGGAATTTTCGGACACGGTCCTTTATTACAGCGCCCCCCGAATCACCTCCACCATCTTCAATTTAGCATCGCTTGCACTTTTGACCACCGTCATTTTGAGCGTTTGCCTTCTTCCGAAGAAGAAGGTGAAGCACCCTTTTCTGAAAAGCGTGGGCTTTGCCTTGGAATGGCTTCTGGTTCCGTTCATTGTGACTTTTCTGAGTGCCCTGCCGGCGTTGGACGCCCAGACCCGCCTGGCGCTCGCGAAATATTTGGAATTCTCGACCACCGAAAAGGAACGGAAGCCTGGTTGATGACAACCCCTTCTTACCCTCTCCGAGGGGAATCGCGTGACGGTTCCCAAAAAGCTGGAGGTCTTGTGCCGATGAGCCCCTGATGCGGCGGCCTTTCTTTTGGCCGGCGCTGGGCCTCGCCAGCGGGATTCTCGTGGGAAGGTTTTTCACCCTTCCGCTTCCGCCCCTCTTTATTTCCCTCGTTTGTCTCCTTCCTTTCCTCTGGTTTCTGAGGGGAAGGCCCCTTTTTGTTCTCGTTTTCCTTTTGGGGATGACGGGCATCGGCCTCCTCAGGATTCAAAAGGAACTCGAACTCCCGCCCCACCACATTTCGAAGTTTGCCGATGGCCGCTGGCTCACGTTGGAAGGAAAAATTGTCTCCCTTCCCGAGGCGAAAGCGAAGGGGAAACGGCGGATTGTTTCCTTCGTTTTGGCCTCCCAGGACGCTTTCCACCGTGACGAATTTTTTCAAACGACGGGAAGGGTGCAAGTTTTTCTCTTCAACCCGAGCGAGGCAGCCCCTTACGGGAGCCGAATCCGGCTTCGAGGCCGGCTCGTCCTTCCAAAGCGCCCCCGAAATCCGGGTGAGTTTGACTATCGAAGATATTTAGCGGACCAAGGGATTCACGCCGTTTTCGAAGCCTACGGCCCCCGGTCTCACCGAGTTATCGAAACACGAGGCCCTCTTTACGAAAAGCCGTTCAAGTGGGTCGAGGGGCTTCGGGCCCAATCGGCCCGACGAATCGAATCTCTCTTCAAACCCCCCATTCATTCTCTTCTCAAGGCCCTTCTGCTTGGGATTCGCCGGGACCTCCCGGAAGAATTTCGAGATGAATTTTTGAAGACCGGGACGGCCCACCTCTTGGCCATCAGCGGGATGAATATCACGCTCGTCGCCGGAACTCTCTTTTTCTTGGCGCTATTAGTGGGATTTCCTCAGAAAGGGGCGGCCGGGGTCGGCCTGATTTCGGCGGTTGGTTACGTCTTCCTTTCGGGGGCCGGGGTTCCGGTGGTCCGGGCGGGATGGATGGCCGGACTCTTCTTTGTCGGCGTGCTGCTGGAGAGGGAAAAAGATTTTTTCAACAGCCTTTTTTTTGCGCTCGCCCTGATTTTATTCTTCGACCCGTTGGCCCTGTTCCAAGTTGGCTTTCAGCTCTCGTTCCTCTCCGTCTTTTTTCTCCTCCTCCTGAGACCCCGGCCCCTCGCCGAGTGGTGGGGAGACATGCTTCAGACCGTGGTGGTCCTCATTGGAACCTTTCCCCTCGGCATCTTTTATTTCAATGTCTTTTCTTGGGCAAGCATTCTCGCAAACCTTCTGGCCATTCCCCTTTTTCATTTAGGGGTGTTGACGGGCGCCCTTTCGCTCGGGGTCGGAGACATTCCGTTCCTGGGACCGTCGTTCGTCGGGATGAGCACTCTTTTTTTGAGGGCCGGCCTCGCCTGGATTTTTCTTTGGGCGAAGATTCCCTGGGGTTATTTTTATCTGAGGCCGCCCTCGGCGGCGCTGATTGGCTTCTATTACCTGGCGCTGGCCCTTGGGTTACTCACGAGAAAAGCCGGGAAAAAATTACCTTTGGTGCTGCGCCCCCTTTCCCTTTCGCTCTGGCTCCTTGCGACGGCCCTCTTTTTCCTGCCGGCCCGGGACCAAAAATTCAGCCTGACCATCTTCGACAGCGGCCAGAATGAATTGCTTCACATCCGCTTTCCCGGGGGGAAGCATTGGCTCGTGAACGCCGGCCGGGAACGCAGTTCGAATCAGGCCCGATGGATTTTGAGCCCTTATCTTCGGAAGTCAGGGGTGAAGGAACTTCAGGGAATCCTCTTGACGGACGATTCTCCCCGGCACACCGGAGGGCTTGCCACCCTGCTTCGGAACTTTTCGTCCGGCTTCCTTGTGGTCCCTTCAAGGGTGAAGTCTCCTTTCAACCCGAGACGCCCCAAACGAATATCGCTGATTTCCGGAGACCGCTTAGAATTGGAGAACGGGAGCGGATTTTCGGCGCCGGCCGTCATTGACGACTTCCTTTTCCTTCTGGTCCATCATGAGGAAAAAAAGTTTTTGTTGGTCCCGACGTGGCAAAGAAAGATTCTTGAACGGGCCTTGCCTCGGCTGAAAGCGGTGTCGCCCGTCGACCTTCTCATCCTTCCGGCCTGTCGGAGCCAGACGGGCCTCGAGCGGGAGATTCTTTCGGCGCTTTCACCCCGGGAAGTGGTGGTAACGCATTTGGGCCGGAGCTCGGGCTCGGTCGCCGAAACCTTCAAGGAGGCCGGCATTCCCTTCACCGTTGTTTCTCAAACCGGCGCCCTTCGTTACGAAATCGGGAAAGGGAAATTGGAAAGGGTCGGGTTCGATTGACACCTCTCAGGGAGCATGCTAGACTGACCGCCAATCGTTCGCCTAAGGAGCTTCATCTCAACAGGTTGTGAAAAAAATCAGCCAATTTTCTGCTGCCGGCCTTCTCTTTGTCCTTCTTTTTTTCCTTCAGATTCCTCCTGTCTCTCCCTACTGGGTCTGGTCACCGGAGCTCGGAAAATTCGTTAACTCCGAAGAGACCGTGCAGGATACGGCTGAAAACCAGTACGACTATGCGATGGAGTTTTACAAGAAAAAGGACCTCAAAGAGACGGCCAAACAGCTTCGGCTCCTCCTCAGAGCTTACCCCAGCTCTCAGGTTGCCTCAGAAGGGCAATTCCGGTTGGGAACAGTCTTTGAAGAGATGGGGGATTACTACCGGGCCTTTCGGGCCTATCGGGACTTGACGCAGCGCTACCCCCAAAGCGAGCGGATGAGCGAAGCCTTAAAGCGGATGTTTCACATCGGCAATCTCTTCCTTTCCGGGCAAAAGGCGAAGCTCCTCGGCCTCGAAATCCTTCCCTCGGGACCCCGGGCCATCGAGGTCTTTAAGGATCTCGTGACTGTCGCCCCTTACAGCGAGTGGGGGGACCGGGCCCAATTTCACCTCGGTTTGGCTTACAAGAAAACGAACCGATTTGACGAGGCGATCGAGGCCTTTCAGAAGTTAATTGACCAGTATCCCCAGAGCAAACTTGTCCCTCAAGCGCGCTTCCAGGTGGCGGACGTCTCCTACCTGGATTCCGTGGCTGCGACGCGCGACCAACGGGTGATTGACCGGGCCTCCGAGGAGATTGACCGTTTTCTAAAACATTATCCCGATTCAAATGTCTCAGACAAAGCCGCCAAACTCAGGCAGGAGATTGACGAAAAGAATGCTGAGAAGAATTACCGAATCGGTCTCTTCTATGAGAATGAAAACTTTCTCGACAGCGCTTTTGTCTACTATCGAGACGTGGCGGCCCGTTACCCGCACACCCAGTGGGGCCAGAGGGCGATGGAGCGCCTCCAGGCCTTGGAGAAGCCGGCCGAATACCTGAAGGCGCAAGAGGCGGAGGTGGTTCGGAAAAAAGAGAAAGTCGTCCGGGAAATCGAGGCCCTGGGCGAACGGGACGAAGCCCAGAAGAAGGACCTGGAGGGACAGCTCAAGCGCCTCGACAAGGAGGAGAAAGAGGTCGGCCGCACCAAGGAAGGGACGTTAAAGCGGAGGCGCGCCGCCCTCCGGCAAAAGGAAATTGAAATCAAAGCAGGATGGAAGGTCCTCCGGGCCAAACAGAAACGCTTCGCAAAAAATCTCTCTGAGGATCTGAAACAAGCCTTCGAACGTTGGGAGGCCTCTCTCAAAAAAGAAGAGGCCAATCTCGCCCGGGAGAAAATGCTCATCGAAAAATGGGAGGACACGCTCGGCGTCAGCACCGAGCCCTTTTATTCCACGTGGGTCCCCTTCGGAAAGGAACTTTCTCCCTTGGAACAGGTCGAGCGGCTTGAGGCAAAGCGGCTCGGCGAACTCGCCGAAAAGAGCCAGGGTCTCCTCGAGGAGAAAGAGGAGCTTTACCGGCAATACGAAGAGTTACTCACGTTGGAAGGAAGCGTTCAAACCGGGCCGGGGAACTTGGAAACCGAGCGGAAAAAACTGGAGGAGTTAAGCCGAGAGGCTGCAGGGGTGGAGAAATCCCTCAAGGAAAAAGAGGCCCTCTACCAGCAGGCGTTCGGGACGTCTCCTTTAAAAGCGGTTTGGCAGGCGCCTAAGACTTTCCTCGAGCACTCCGTCGATGTGCTGAACCCCTTTGAAGGAGATTCCATGAAGGGTTGGGAGTCGAAATCGTTGGACGAACTCAAGGGCTTGGAATCGCATTGGAAAGAGAAAATTCAGGCGCAAAAGATCCTTGTCGATACGATCTCCCGGGCCTTTGACGTCGAACTGGCTCAGGCGGAGCAAAGACGTCTCTTGTCAAAGGTGGAGGAAAAAGAAAGCGACCCCTCCACCCTTCGCCGTGCCATCAAGCAGCACGAGCGGGAAATTCGGGGCCGTTACAGCGAAATTCAGGACCGGAATGCAAGGAAGAATGAGCTCCTGGAGAAATTGGAAGCGGTGATGAAGGGAGAGAAGGAACAGAGAGGGGGAGGGGGCTTCACGGCGCCGGTCCGGGGATTTTACAAGTTGTCGAAGGCTTTTCTTTTTGGGCTCCCCGAGAGAGACGTGGTTTTGACCCAAGAGGCGCGCGAGCGCCAAGGGACCGATGGCCAAGCCTCCGAAATCCAAGCCCTTCGAGAAGAGATTGAACTCGAAAGCGTTTTAATCGAAGCGCGGCACGAAGAGATCCAGGGGCTCCAGCGGGAACTCGATGCGCTTGAGGCCCGGGCGTCGCTCGTCCAGGCGCCGAGGTTTCGTTCCCTCCTCGTGAAATTTCCCTATGTCTTCATCCGCGAGGCGATTCAGAGCGCGGGCCGGATTGTGCCGAAAGAAAACCGGAAGGACAAATTGATTGAGCAGCTCAACCGGGAATCGGCGGAGCTCGAGCGGCTCAAAAAGGAATTGGCGGCGCTTGAGGGGCTTCAAGCGAAAAAAGGAGAACGGCCGAAGCGCGAGAGAAAAAAGAGAGAACCGCGCCCCGTCGAGACGAAAGCCGCCGAGCGAGAAGGGGCCTTGAATCAGGCGGTTCTCCAGGAAGAGATTCGCTCGCTTGAGAAACAGCTTCGGGTGAAGCGGGAGAGTTTTGAGGCGGAGCGGGAACGATTTGAGGCGAGGCGCTGGGAGAAACTTTCCGAGAGCCGGGGCAAGGCCCGGACGGAAAAGATTAAGGAGCTCGAGGAAAAGCTGGCGGCGCTGATTGAAAATGAAAAGCAAATTCACGCCGAAGAGACAGCCCTTTTGGCGAAGAAAAAGGGGATGGTCGAGCAATTTTTGAGCGAGCTCCCCGCCGATCTTTTTGCGAAGGAACTGAATCTTCAGAAGGAAGAGATCGAAGGCCGCCTCAACCAGCTCGAGAAGCGGGAAATGACGCTGGGGGAGGAGATGAAACGCTTTCGCCCTCAGGTCTTCCCTCCCTCTTGATGAGCATCAGACTCAGACCCGTTTCGTTTTTCCTCCTCACGGCCCTCCTCCTCTCCCATTCTGCCTGCGGTTACACGACGAAGACCGTCCTCCCGGGCGGCATTCAGACCATCTACGTCGAAACCGTGAAGAACAAGATACCGCTGGGAGAAGTTTATGCCTACGAGCCGGGGCTTGAGATTAGAATTACGAACGCCATCATCCGGCGGCTTCACCGGGACGGGAACCTCAAGGTCGTGCCCAAGGCCAAGGCGGACGTGGTGCTCGCCGCCGACCTAATTGAATTCAACCAGGAAGGGCTCCGTTTCAGCGGCCTCGAGCGGGTGGAGTAGTATCGGCTTTATGTGGTGCTGGCCCTCAAACTCCTCAATGGCAAAACGGGGGAAAGAATCTGGAAAGAGGAGAATTTTTCCGGCGACGCGAACTATTTCGTTCTTGGGAGCCGGGCCGGCTCCTTGAGTCAGGCGGCGGAGGAAGCGATTGACCGCCTCGCCCGAAACGTCGTCGACCGAATCACCGAAGACTGGTAACCTCTCCCGTGAAGCTTCCCCTCTTTCTCCTCCTCGGCGATTCCTTTCTCTGTGAGGAAAAGCGGAAGGAAATCATCGCCTCCCTCGAAAAGGAATGCGGGCCGGGCCTTCCGGTGACCCGCCGTTCGGCGGGAGAGGTTCCGCTTGATTCGCTCCTCGGAGAAGCGCGAACCCTTCCCTTTCTTGCCCCCGCTCAAGTTTTTTGCGTCACGGAGGCCAATCAATTTACAAAGGGCGAAATCGAGCAATGGCAGAGTTATTTCAACTCCCCTCCCGCCGCTACCTTTTTTATTTTTGAAGCGGAATCCCTGGCGAAGGGGCATCCCTTCCTCGAGTGGGCGGGCCGCTCAGGCCGGCTTTTTTCCCTGCAGGATGAAACTCAAAAGCTCGTCGCCCACTTCATTCGGGAAAAATTGAAATCGGCGGGGAAAAAGATTACGGCCGACGCCCTCGAGCTTTTGGAGGCCAAGCTCGGCGATTCATTCCCCTTTCTCGATTCGGTCCTCGACCGCCTCATTCTTGAAGCGGGGGAGCGGCCTGAAATTGACCGTTCTCGGGTCGAGGCCTTTGAGGAGAAACTGGGAGGATATGAAGGGTGGGACCTGGTCCAGGCCTTGAGCGAGCGAGATGTCCCAAAGTCCCTCGAAATCCTGCACGGGCTTTTGGAACTGAGCGGAGAGGATTTTCCTTCCCTCGTCGGGCTCCTTCACTGGCAGCTTCGCCGGTTCTGGGAGGCGAAGAAGGCCGGGAGGGCGGTGCCTTTCGCCCGGGAGCTTAAGGGTTTTTCTCTTGAAGAGCTGGAGAAGGCGTTAGAAGGACTTTTTTATCTCGACTGGAATTTGAAAAGCGGCCGGCGAGAAGGTCGTTACGAGATTGAGAGCTGGATGGTCAAGGCGATTGGGTGAGCGTTCGGAGGAAATGGGCGACTCTCGCCTTCTTCCGGTTCGCCCGCCCCTTGGGGACAATGCCCCGGGCCACGGCCCGGTCCCACTTCGAGACAACCGTCCGCGCGAAGGCTTCAGCATCTTTCCGATTCTCGGAGCCGAACGTCACGAGTTTCTTCGCGAGGGTCCCGAGCGCCGAAAGAATCTGCCGGTTCTGAGTCCTTCGTTTCGCGTCTTTCCGAATCTGTCGAATCGCCGATTTGACGTTGGCCATAGGGCGCGGACTGTAGCACACCGTGGGAAGAACTGTCAACGGCAGTCTCGTCTGATGTCTCGTCAGGAGGACCGGTGAATCTAGAATGACCAAATCTGCGCTCCTCAAAGCGGCCGGGGTGATTGGGGGGCTCACGCTGGTGAGCCGGGTCCTCGGGATGGTCCGCGACATCGTCAGCGCGAAAAGTTTCGGCACCACCTGGCAGTGGGACGCCTTCATCTACGCCTTCATGCTCCCAAACTTCATGCGCCGGCTTGTGGGGGAAGGGGCGCTCTCAAGCGCCTTCATCCCGGTCTACGCCGAGATGATTCAGAAGGAGGGGGAGGAGTCCGCGTCGCGATTTGCCAATGTCGTCTTCACCCTCCTTCTCTGGTTTCTCGTGGGATTCCTTCTCGCCGTTGAAGCCGCCCTATTTTTCCTTTTGAAGTGGGGCGCCCTTCCGCCGGCGATTCGATTGACGGCGGAACTCCTCCAAATTCTTTTCCCTTATCTCCTTTTCATCTCCCTCTGTGCCCTGGCGATGGGGATTCTCAACTGCCACCGCCATTTTTTTTCGCCCTCGCTCGGACCTGTGATTCTCGACTTGGTCTGGATTGCGGCGGTGGTTTGGGTTTCTCCGTGGGCCGGACCGGGTTCGGAGGCGCGCGTGACGGCGCTTGCGGTTTGCATTTTGATTTCCGGTGCGATTCAGCTTGCCGTGCAGCTTCCCTCCCTCCTTCGTTTCGGCTTTTCGCCCCGGTTTATTTTCGATTTTCTCCACCCGGCGCTTCGTCAGGTGGGAAAGCTTGTGCTCCCCGCGATTCTGGGGTTCGCCATCGTCCAAATTAATATCCTTGTCGATATGACGATGGGCTTTTGGGCGGGGCCCGGGGCCAATTCGAGTTTGTGGTATGGAAACCGCCTCATGCAGTTTCCGCTGGGGGTTTTCGCCATTGCGATGGGGACCGCACTCCTTCCCGCCATCTCGCATCAGGCGGCGCGGCAGGAAATCGAAGAGGCAAAGCGGACCCTTTCATTTGCGCTTCGCTCGGTCTTCTTTATCATTTTCCCGGCGTCGATTGGGCTCATCGTGCTCCGGACGCCGATTGTGGAGCTTCTCTTCGAACGCGGCCAGTTTGACGCCGTCTCGACCCTCCGGACGTCGAATGTCCTTTTGTGTTACGCCCTCGGACTTTTCGCCTATTCCGGACAGAAGCTGATTGTCGCCGGGTTTTACGCGCTGCAGGACACGAAGACACCGATGAAAGTGGGCGCCTTGGCGCTTATCGTCAATCTCGTTTTAAACTTCATCTTGATTCACCCGATGAAGGAAGCGGGGCTCGCCTTGGCCACGGCCATTTCGGGCATCACGAACTTTCTCGTCCTCATTTACCTTTTTGAGAAACGGATTGCGGGGTTCAACGTGAAGGAGCTTTTGAGCTCGTCAGCCCGAATTCTCGCCGCCAGTTTCGGAATGGGGGCCGTTTCATGGCTTCTTTACGAAGGCCTCCATCGGACCGTAAGTGGAGGCGAAACGTTTCGATTGTTGGTCTCCATTTTGGGAAGCATCGGCGCCTCCTGCTTGGTTTACCTCGGCCTCTGCCATCTCTTGCACGTCACCGAAGTCCGCGAGGCCCTCCGGTGGTTTCAGGAGACGAGGAAAAATAAGATGGCGGCGGAAAAGGCGGGTGAGGAGCCATTGTAGAGAAACGCTTTCGGGAAAAGGCCGGGGAGCTCCCTTTCACGCCGGGCGTTTACCTGATGAAGGATGCTGAGGGAGAGATTCTCTACATCGGGAAGGCGCGCTCGCTTCGGAAACGAGTCGGCTCCTACCTTCGAAATCGCGGCCAGCTTCCCAAAATTCAGGTTCTTCTCACCAAAGTCGAGAACGTTGATTACCTCGAGACCCCGACCGAAGCCGATGCGCTCCTTTTAGAGGCCGAACTCATCCGCAGATATCGTCCTCGTTACAATAAGGAACTCAAGGACGACAAAAGTTATCCCCTCCTCAAAATCACGGGGGACGAATTTCCCCGGCTCCACGTCACTCGAAATAAAACGGACAAGAAGGCGCTTTACCACGGCCCCTACACGGACGCCCGGCTCCTGCGGGAGGCGGTGACCCTCATCAATACGATTTTTCCGATTCGAAAGTGCCGGACCCTTCCCAAAAAGGCCTGCCTTTATTATCACATCGGACAGTGTCTCGCCCCCTGCATCAAACCGGAAGTGAAGCCGGAATATCGCCGCCTCGTCAATGAAGTGAAAGGGTTCCTCGGCGGCGGGAAGCGGAGCTTTATGGATTATTTGAGTGACCGAATGTTTGAGGCGGCACGCGAGCTTCGCTTTGAGGATGCCCAATTTTTCAAAGAGCAGATTGAAGCCTTGGGCGAGCTCAAGAAGAGACGGTTTTCACCCCGCCTTCCGGCCGGACGGATTGGCCTCTCGGCCACTTTGGAATTAAAACACCTTCTCAAAATGGAAAAGCTGCCGGAGCGGATTGTCTGCTTCGACGTCTCAAATATTCAGGGCGATGAAGCCGTGGCCTCCCGAGCGGCTTTCTATCGGGAACTCCCGGATAAACTCGAATACCGGCGTTACCGAATCAAGACGGTGGCCGGGATTGATGATTACGCGATGATTCAGGAGGCGCTCGCTCGGATGCTCCTGGCCTTGAAGGAGGGACGCGAAAGTTTTATTCCCGACCTCATCCTGATTGACGGGGGAAAGGGACATCTCAATCGGGCAAAGGAGGTCCTTGAAAGGGAAGGATTCCAGGAGATGGAATTGATTTCCCTGGCGAAGCGGTTTGAGACGGTCTACTCGGCCCGCTGGGGCGGGGAGGTCCCGATTCGGGCCGGGTCGCCGGCGCTCCACCTCCTCCAAAAAGTGCGCGACGAGGCGCATCGATTTGCGATTACCTACCACCGGACGCTCAAGGAAAAAGAGATGACCCGCTCCCTCCTCGATGAAATTCCGGGCATCGGGGAGAAGCGGAAACGGATTCTCCTCGAGCAGTTCGATTCGATTGAGATTTTGCGCCGGACAAGCGCCGGCCAGCTTGCGGGCCTCCCCGGCATGAATCGCCCCGCCGCCGAAACCGTCCTGGACCATCTGAAAAAGGAATAGGTCACACTTAAGTGTGACCTACGTTATTTTTTCCGGGGAACCGGTTCTGGCAGAACCGGTACGCTGAAAAATTCCTTGCGATCAGCGCTTATCAATTTAGAGCACCAAGGGGTATCTCCACACAGGGCATAGCCGCCCCTTCTCGAGCCGCTTGAAAACTCGCTCGAGGCGAGGTAGATTTAAGGCAAGTTTTTAGTTTGGGGGCCTCATCGCGAGCCGTTTTCGCGATATTCACTCAATGGGATTCAAGACAAAATTTCACTCTAGCCGATTGCGATTGGGCTTTAAAAAGTCCGTCGCTTTTTTTGTCTCCCTTTCCCTTGTCCTTTTAAATAGTAGTGTCAATCTCTATGCCCAGTCTCCGGCCGGCGAGACTCTTTCCTCTCGATTTCCCATCGATGAGGCCCCAATTAGTCTCCCGCCGGAGCTGGGCACGATTCAAGAAACCTACCGGGGAAATTCGGACCAAACTGTCCTCTACCTTCAGGACGCCCACACGCATCCTGAAGCCCAGCGGTCAATCCAAAAAATCATCGATTACCTCCAGAAACGCTACGGACTTCAGCTCGTCGCTGTCGAAGGAGGAGAGGGGAAGCTCGACCCCCTTCTTTTCCGAACCTACCCCGAAGGGAGAAATTTGGCGTCGGTATTCAACGATTATCTGGATAAAGGAGAGCTCTCCGGCGTGGCTGCCGCCGCGGTATTAAATGAAAGGCCGGCTGAGTATTACGGGATTGAAGATCGAAAACTCTACGAAGCAGGGATGCTCGCCTATCTGGCCGCCGACCGGGAAATTCCCACGGCTCTCGAGAAGCTCGACTCTTTTCAAAGGGAGCTCGAGGGAAAGAAGAGGCGTCTCTATCCTCCGGAACTTCTGAACCTTGACCGCGCAATCAAAGAATTCGGCGACGGGAGGCTCGATCTCACGCCGTTCCTTACCGTCATCAGCGGCCTCCGTCATTCTGACAAGAGGCCTGTCATTGCGAGTCCCGCCCGAAGGGCGGGACGAAGCCTGCCTGCCGCCCGCCTGCCGGACGGGCAGGGCAGGCAGGGCAATCTCGAAAAGTATCCTCATCTGGCAGCCCTTTTGAAGGAAATGGGGGATGAGAAAGTTTCGGGCAGCCGGCCCCTCCTGTTTGAGATTCAGGAACTCGCCAAAAAGTTAAAACCTCTTTTGAAGGAACGGTCGGAACGGATGAGCTTCAATCAGCAAGAACAAGCTTATCGGATTTCCCAGGTGAGCGGGCGCTCTTACGCTTATTTCCTTCTTGAAACAGCCCGGGCCCATGGCGTGGACCCGGCAGCCTATCCGGCGCTTCGCGAAGCCTCGAGCCAGACCCCGATTCTCTCAAAAATGCAGGCGCCCGTTTTCTTTGAAGAGCTCGAGGCGTATCTCACGGAAGTCAAGGCCGGGCTTTTCCCAAGCGAAGAGGCAAAGCGTCTCGATGAAGAAGATCGTCGATTGAGTCTGGTCGCGCGCCTCATCCGGATGGAGCTTGCCCGAAACGAGTGGGAAGAGTTTACCCAGAATCGCACGCCCTTTGAGCCGTGGCTCAGGCCCATCTCCGCAGAAAATCAGATTCGCTTTTATGAAATCGCCGTCCAAAGAGAGAATCATTTCCTGAAACGGCTTCAAGAGCTAAGGCGGGAAAAGGGGGTTTCGGAATCTCTCCTGGTGACCGGAGGTTTCCACACCGAGGGAATTCTGGACGTTCTGAAGTCAAAGGGCCTCTCCTATCTCCTCATTTCTCCCCGCATTACCGAAAGCCCCGAAGAAGGGCTCTATCAAAAAATGATGAGGGGAGAGGTCTCGTGGAGGAGTTATTTCAAAGTCCGAAACGGCTGGGTCAATCTCTATGAAGCGTTTGCCCAGGCCACGGCGGACCGATTGGCCAAGCGGCCGGTCGAAGGGGAGCGAAGGAAAATTCTCCGCCTCTGGCACGATGAGGTGATAAAAGAATTATCCAATCGTCACCAAATTGAAAAGTCCAGGGCCTACACCCGCTTCATTGAGAAGGCGGCGCTTCAAACCGTTTCGCCTGAGGAACTCACCCCGCTCCAATCCCTCTGGCGCTCCCGCCTCGACCGCTTCTTGGCCGGTCTTAAAGACCTCGTCACCCGAAACCGCCTCACCGAACAAAACCTCCTCCATCTTTTCTCCAAACCCGCCGCCATTCCTGTTGTAAGCAACCCTCTGATTCAAACCTCCCGCTTCCCTGCATTCCTTAACCCCATGAAAGGAAAAGGTGCCAGGCACCTTTCACGCCGCGCCGAGGTGCGGAGTGGAGATAATCGATTTCAGTTCAGGCCGGTGGAGGTCCGGCAATTTTACGAGCCGGATGCGATCCTCAAAAAGCTGGCAGAGGCTCTCCGCCTGAAAAAAGAAGCGCCTCACATCGAACCCTGGCTTCTTGCGAGCCTCTTCCATCGCCGAAAGGGTTTCGGATTCGAAGGGACGGAGGACGAGAAGCTTCTCGAACTCGCCGAGGCCCTGGCCCCTTACCTGAGGGGCTTGGAAAAGAGCGGTGGCAAGTTCACGGCGGTCATTTCGACGGCAGATCTCGGGGCCACCAAGGAGAGACTGGATTTGAAGTTCCAAATCGGAGAGCTCCAGAATGGTCTGAGGCGGCTGAAGGAGTCCGATGTCGACCGATGGAAAGGATTGGATTCAAAACGGAGAGACCGGAAAAGATTGGCCCAGGCGCTTCTGAATCGTCTCCAGGCAGCGGGGGCCGTCACGATTCAATCTGAGATCTCAGCGCTTCAGGTGAGGCAAATTGCAGAAAAGACAGCGGAGGTCCTGAAGTGGGTGAGGGAGATTATCGAAAGGGTTTATCCCGAGCTCGAAAGGAGGGCGTTGACAGGAGATGCTGAGGCCGGACTCGCCCTGAGGAAGATGGGGGGGTTTCGCTCCTCCCTTGAGGGCGGACTTCACCACTACGTCTTCGAGATGGCGCCGGGCGACGGATTGCTTTTGCAGTTTCGTTGGCGTGAAGTTCAGCCAGTTTTGCATGTCACCAAGGGGATGGCGACGGAAGGGGTCTTCTATGAAATTCGAAGCTCTGGCTCCGGGCAAAGGCTGGTTTTGGTTCATAAGAATGTCAAGCTGCCGGGCACCGTTCCGCAGATTAACCTTCCCTTTAAAGTGCCGGAAGTCGGAACCTTGAACGGCTCCTTTTCTGTCGACGAGCATTTCAATCTTGTCCTCGACCTCGACCACCGCTCGCCCTTTCGTTTGTGGATGGAATTCCAGCCTGTCCAACGCTCTGAGACAAGAGGCGCGGGTCCCAACGAAACCAGGCTGTTGGACCCGGTGAGGGGCCTGACACGGGGGTTGGTGGTGCTGGTGGACGATGCAGATTTCGTCAGGAAGGTTCTGAAAGAGGAAATTGAAAGTCTCTTTGAGAAGCCCGAGGACCGCCCCGAGTTACTTGAACATGGCGACGCCTCGAGTTTCCAAGAGTTCATTGAAGCATATTCTCAAAGAGCTCCAGTCAATCAGATTGACC
>CAYJTI010000004.1:23018-25382 GCA_964373135.1 uncultured bacterium
TCCCGACAGAGAAACGATCTCTGGCGGGAGCCGGGCTCGATCTCATTGCCTGGCTCAGGAATGAGAAAGGTTACCGGGGAGCGATTATCTTTCTGACTGGGGAGCTTGAGGAGCTTGTCCATGGAGAATTCCCTCTGGCCACCCAGAAATTTGAAGAGGGAGCGCCTCTGCCTTATTACGAAGCGACGGAGCGGGGACTCACTTATTTTGGACCCAACACACTTCTTGTGCACAAAGCTGTGGGTTGGAAAACGGTCCAGCGGATTGTCTACCGTCTCCACCAAGGTGAAACGGTGGCCGCCCCCGAAACCTCCCGCGGCGCCGAGGTGCGGAGCAAAGGTGGATTACTTATGCTGAATGAAGCCTTCCCAGGAGATCTCAATATCCTGAAGAATCTTTTTAATCAGACCCTTGCCAAGATCCTCGCCTTTATGGATGGGAACAACCGTCGCTCTGCCATCCAAGTGGCGGTAAAAGGCCTGACTTCCTTCTTGGCGAATCTTCTGAAAACCGAGCCTCACGAGGATTCGGGTGACTTGGGCGGGTCTAAGCGGCGTGAGACGAGGCGACACTCAAGCGGCAACCTTAATTTCTTGAAGTCCAACAAATTTGAGGGGCTCAGGCGACTCCTTCTCAACTTTCAGGCAAAGCTGAATGGCTTCTTTGATTCGCTCCATCAAGGTGGGGAGGTCTTTCGCCTGGGTGTGGCACCCTTTCAAGGCAGGCACAGAAGCTACCAGGACGCCATCCTCGTCTTCCTCTATCAGCACGACATATTCTCGAGTTTTCATTTGTTGTCTCTGATCTGGAACCTTAACACGGGGCCAAGGGTAAGTCAAGCTACGACGGCCCGCGCCGAGGTGCGGAGTTTAAGGGAAACGTTGGGGTTAAGAGACCTCCCGGAAAAATTTCGGATGGCGGCTGAAATTTCTAAGACGGCTCCTATGGAGATGATTTTCTCGGGACCGGGTAAGGGAATGTTCGACATTGCGAATCACCAAATCGGGGTCCTGACAGAAATTTTTGACGACCTGAGCCCTGAAGCCCAGCTCACCCTACTTCACCCCGCGATCTTCTCCGTCTTCTTGGGAATCAAGTCGGGTTATGTCCAAGGGGGAGGCGACCCGTCTTTGAAACCTTTGAAAGAAGTTTTTCTTAATCAAAAATTTCCTTTAAAAAGCCGCGTCATTCCCTCAGCAACGGGGAGTGATGTCCTCTATGAACCGTTGCTCATGGGGCTGCTGCTGTCAACCGGCCTTGAGTTTGCTCCCTTGCGTGAATTTTTGGTGAAAAGATTGAAGGTATTGGATCCGGAGGAAGACAAAAAACTCCTCGACAAATTGACGCCGCAGCCCGGAAAAGCCTACAGAGAAGCTACCGAGGCCGTCGCCACACTGGTGGAGCGTATGATTCAACGGTCGAAGAGCGACTCATTTAAACGAAACGGCTTTGCCGGTTTTCTCGTGGGGTATCCGATCGTCGATATCGAGTCTCACTTGGCGGTCGAAGAAAAAGAGAAAAGTCGGGGATTAGACCGTCTTCAGGTCACCCAGGCGATTCGCCCCAATATCGTCCATCCCGGTTACCAGGGGATCAAGCTCTTCACGCAACACGGAAGCGAGGAAAGTTATTACTATCTCTATATTTTGAAGACGGTTCTCGATTACGCCTACAGTTTTTTCATGGACCATCCGCAAGCAAAACAAATCATAGAGCAATACGTTCTCCCTCCAGAGGAAAAAGGTGCCAGGCACCTTTCGGGGGACAGGCAAGAGGATCAACCCCCCCGCCGCGCCGAGGTGCGGAGTGAGGGAGAGAGGGATTATGGAGAGCGATTGGAAGATGAATTGAGAAACGCAATCGTTGCGATGGGCCAGCTCCTGGTCAACTGGGATTCCGAAACGGCTGATATAGCGAAGGAGGTTTTGAAGGCCAATATCGGAAGCAATCTGTTGGCCATTGCCGTTGATTTTTTGAGGGCGACTGAGGAAAAACTTCAAAGGGACCCCGCAACCCATGCCTTTCTTGAAGGGCCGTTAGAAAATTTGAGAAGGCTTGCCAAGGCGAATTATCAGAATGAACTGACAACAATGGTCCGGCCGTTCTGGACGGTTGCCACTTTACTCGTCCCCGTTCTTTTGGGTTTTCTGCTGGACCTGTGGAACGCCGGCTTTCTACTCAGCGCCCTTTTTGCGGCCTATCTGGTCTCCGCTGGTTTGATCTTCCCCCTGGCCGCCCACATCTTCCGCAAAGATACGGGATTATCCGAGAAGAGTTTCGAACCCACTGATCCAAACGCTGGCCGCCGCGCCGAGGTGCGCCGCGCCGCTCAGCGCGGCACTCCTCCGTCCTCGGGCCGGTTGG
>CAYJTI010000005.1:0-17805 GCA_964373135.1 uncultured bacterium
TCGACAGAAAAGGAGGCGTGTTTTATTTCAGCCTAAAAGTGGGAATTACCAGAGGGTACCACAGGGTTGACTCGCTCAAGCAGCTTCGCTAGTATATTCGGCCAATCGATCAACTCAATCAAAGAGGGGGAGGAGGAACCAGAATGTCTTACGTCATCACGGAGAAGTGCCTCGGCGAACAATATGCCTCTTGCGTCGCAGTCTGTCCCGTTGACTGCATTTATCCTGGGAACTACAAAGACCAACCTTTCATGGTCATTGACCCCACCATCTGCATCACCTGCGGGGCCTGCCTGCCCGAGTGCCCCATTGGGGCCATTGTCGAATCTGAAGATTATGACCCCGCGTACGCAAAGATTAATGCTGACCTCTCGCCCCAGTTTAAGGCGAACCCAAAGGTTCCCGAGCGGCCAAAAAACGAACCGCCCCGTAGGCCGACCAATAAACTCGTTCAGTAATTCATCCCCAGCCCTTACGGGTGCCGTTGATCTTCATGGGAAGGAGTGACCGATGCCCAAGGCTTTTGTGATGATTGATGTCCAGCCGGGGAAGGAAGACGAGGTAGAAGAGGCCGTCCGCCACGTCGCCGGCGTCATCTTTGTTTATCAGGTGACCGGCGAGTCGGACATGATTGCCTTTATCGAAGCCGAACCTTACCACTCCTTTGCGCGTGTGGTGGATGCCATCCGCAAGACCCACGGGGTGCGCGACACGGACACCCAGCTCGTTCTCCAGAAAAAGCTCGACTGAGGTTCATGACGGACGAACTCCAGGACCTTCTGGGCCGTTACGTCGAGAATTTTATCCGGCAGAATCAGGCCGCTCAAATCATTGCCCAAGGGCTTGAAGCGGTCGGCATCGGCTTTTGGCCGGTCATCGACCACATCACCTTTCGGACGCTCGATCTGGAAAAGCGGGCCCAAGAGTTCCTCAAGTATCAATACGCCTACGACGCCGAGCTCGGCATCCTTGAATACAACAACTGGTTCGCCAAGGTCTACCGAAGGCCGGGCTACCCCGCGCTTTTCCTCGACCAGGCCTTTCCCGGTCCTCGTGGAAAAGGGAGCCTCATTCCCGGCTGGGTGAAGGAATTCGGCGACCGCACGATTCATCATTGCGCAATTCGCGTGGAGGCGATTGAGGCGTCGGTACGAGCCCTCAAGAAAAAGGGGGTCAAGTTTCCCGGCGAGATCGTGGGCGAGCGAGGATCCGACCTGCGCCAGATTTTCACGCAGGCCGAAATGAAGAAGGGAAAGGCCTTCAGCGTCGTGGAACTCACCGAACGTCACCACGGCTTTACCGGATTTTCCCCTCCTCAGGCGAACCGTCTCATGGAATCGACACGCCTCAGTTATTAACCGAAGGGGTCTTTTCGTTTGATTCGTCTCACCGAAGCGAAAGAGATTGAGCCCTATCTCACCGACGCGTCCCGCTTCCGGGGCGAGGCCGAGGGCGTGGCGCTTCCCGAGAGTGAGAAAGAGGTTTCGGAATTCCTGAGGGAAGCGAACGCCAAAAAAATCCCGGTCACGGTTTCAGGCGCCAAGACCGGACTCGCCGGCGGGGCCGTGCCGCTTGGAGGGTGGGTCCTTTCGACGGAGAAACTTTCCCGCATTCTTGAGATTAGAAAAGGGAGGGAGGCCGCCGGTTCCTTCCTTCGGGTCGAGCCCGGAATTCCACTGCGGGTTTTTGAAGAAACCCTGGAGCGAGAACTCCTCTTTTATCCGCCTGACCCGACGGGGAAGCGTGCCTTTATCGGAGGCACGGTGGCCACCAACGCTTCCGGGCCCAACAGTTTCAAATACGGTGCCACGCGTCCTCATGTCCGGCGTCTCCGGGTGGTGCTGGCCGATGGCGAAGCGGTCGAGATTCGGCGCGGCAGGTGGCGCTCCAATCTTTTCGGGGTTCTTGAGATTCCGACTCGGACGAAGAAGCTTCGAATCCCGGTTCCGGATTACCGATGGCCGAGAACGAAGCATGCGGGCGGCTACTTCACAGGACCCCGTCTCGATGCCATTGACCTTTTCATCGGTTCCGAAGGGACGCTGGGGGTGGTGACAGAGATTGAACTTGGGCTCCTTTCGGAGCGGCCGGAGGCGGTTGCCTTTATCGTCTTTTTCAAAAGTGAAGAAGATTCGTGGCGCTTCGCCCGTCTCGTGCGCGCACGAAGCTTGAGAAACCGGAAGAAAGGGGTAAGAGGAAATCTTGAGGCCCGTGCGCTTGAATATTTTGACTCGGGCTCGCTTGATTTTCTCCGGCCTGCCTTTCCCTCCGTTCCCAACGAGGCGCGCGCCGCGCTTTTGATTGAACAGGAGACGACGCCTCGGACGGGAAAGCCGCTTTTGGAAGAATGGGACAAATTTTTTGAGAAGGAAGGAACCCTCACTCCGCCTTGGATTGGAGAGACGCCTGAGAAGCAGAAGGAGTTTCGGCGATTTCGTTCTGAGCTGCCGCTTGCCGTGAATGATTGTCTCGCCCGTTACGGACAGGGCAAATTTTCGACGGACACCGCCGTGCCGGATGAAAAATTTGAGGAGTTGATGCAGTTTCATCGGCGCGAAACAGAGGCCTCAGGCCTTCGGGGTGCCACCTTCGGCCACATTGGAGAGAGTCACGTCCACCTGAATCTCCTGCCCCGGAATGAGGCAGAGCGAGCGCGCGCCCGTTCGCTTTATCAAAAGCTGGTGAGGAAGGCGATGGCCCTGGGTGGGACTTTCTCAGGGGAACATGGTGTCGGAAAATTGAAGCGGATTTACCTGGCCGAGCTTTACGGCCGGAAGGGGATTGAAGCCATGAGCCGGCTCAAGCGGGTTTTTGACCCGAACGGCATCCTTGGCCGTGGGAATCTCTTTGAGATAGAATAGCGCCAAATGATTATTGGGCTGACCGGAAAAAATGGGAGCGGGAAAGGGGAGGTGGCGAAGTTCCTCGCTGAGCGCGGTTTCGTCTCTCTTTCCCTTTCGGATGTTCTTCGGGAAGAAGCCGGGCGGCTCGGGAAGGGAGTGACGCGCGAATTACTGGTTGAGCTCGGCAACCGGCTTCGAAAAGAATTTGGCTCAGGGGTGCTTGCCGAGCGGGTCTTTGCCCGCCTGGACCCGGAGAAAAATTATGTCGTGGATTCAATCCGGCATCCAGCCGAGGTTCAGGTCTTCCGAAGGCGACGCGACTTTTTCCTTGTCAATCTCCACGCCCCCCAGCGGCTCCGGTTTGGAAGGCTCAGGCAGCGGGGGCGTGAGAACGACCCTCGGACGTATGAGGAATTTCAGGCGCTTGAAACCAAGGAGGCCTCGAGCCCTGATTCGAGCGACCAGCAGCTTGACCGAGCAATTTCCTCAGCCGACGTCACCTTTGAAAATGGCGGCGCCCTTCGTGACCTTCACGAGCAGCTGAAGCGGTTTCTCCTCGATTCGTCAAGGAAGACCCTTCGTCCCGATTGGGATGAGTACTTTATGGGAATTGCGAAGATGGTGGCGCTTCGGTCCAATTGCATCAAACGGAAAGTCGCTGCGGTCCTCGTGAAGGACCGGCGGATTATTTCCACGGGCTACAACGGCACCCCCCGGGGCGTGAAGAATTGCAATGAAGGCGGCTGCCCGCGCTGTAACAACTTGAGCGTTTCGGGAAAGGACCTTGAGGAATGCCTCTGCTCGCACGCCGAAGAGAATGCCATCACCCAGGCGGCTTATCACGGTGTGAATATCAAGGAATCGACGCTTTACACGACTTATTCCCCCTGTCTCATCTGCACCAAGATGATCATTAACGCCGGCATCCGTGAAGTGGTCTACTCGGTGGAGTATGAGTTGGCCGAGCGGGCGAGGGCGCTCCTGGAAGAAGGGGGCGTTTTGGTGCGTCAAATCAATATCCCGCAGCCCTTGCCGAGCGGGGTGGAGTAACCCCCTTCCCATGACTGAATCCAACCAAACGATTATTCGAAAAAGTTTCGGCCTCAAGGAAGAAATCCGGCCCCAGCTTGAGGCGAGTTACCACAGCCCGCTCATTGAACGGATTAAAAAGGAGGGGTTTCGGCTCCAGGCCGGAGACGTTACGATCGCGCTTGCCGAAGAATTCGGGTTCTGCTACGGCGTCGACCGGGCCGTCGATTATGCCTATGAGACACGCGCCCGGTTCCCCAAGAAGCGAATCTTTCTCACCAACGAAATCATCCACAATCCCCGGGTCAACACCAAACTCCTTGAGATGGGGATTCAGTTTCTGAGCGGGCCCTACAAGACCGAAGGGGGCGTCGAAACGGTCACCGAGGAAGACGTGGTCATCATTCCGGCCTTCGGGACGACGATGAAAGATTTGAGTGACCTCCAGAAGAAGGGGTGCGTCCTCGTTGACACGACGTGCGGCTCGGTGATGAGCGTCTGGAAACGGGTCGAGAGTTATGCCAGAGAGGGCTTCACCTCCATTATTCACGGCAAATACGATCACGAAGAGACGCAGGCCACAAGTTCCCGGGCGACCCAGTATCCCGGCGGGAAATATCTTATTGTCCGTGACAAGGCGCAGGCCGGGGAGCTCTGCGACTATATTGAGGGCCGGGGAGATCGAAAAAAGTTTCTCGAAACCTTTTGCGAAGCTTGTTCACCCGGATTTGACCCGGACCGGGACTTGGGGCGGGTGGGCTGTGCCAATCAGACGACGATGCTTTCGAGTGAATCGCTTGAGATCGCGAATCGACTTCAGGAGTCGATTGCCCGCCGCTGGGGGGCGGAGGAGCTTCCGAAGCGGTTTCGTCACTTTGATACGATCTGCTCGGCGACGCAGGACCGCCAGGATGCCGTCTTGAAACTTGCGGGCGAAGGGGTCGACTTAATGATGGTGGTCGGCGGTTACAATTCGAGCAACACGGGCCACCTGGTCGAAATTTCCTTGGAGTTTTGTCCGGCCTATCACGTGAAAGACGCAAGCTGCATCCTTTCCTGCGGTGAAATCGAACACAAGCCCGTCAGTGAGAAAGAGCCGGTCCGAACGAAAGAGTGGCTTCCCGTGGGACCGGTCACGGTCGGGGTCACGGCCGGCGCCTCCACCCCCAATCGGGTCATTGAGGAAGTGATCGAAAGGATCCTCGAAGTCCGAGGCAGCTGATGCCGGTTACGGTTTACACGACCCGTTCCTGTCCCCATTGCGCGAGGGCCAAAGAGCTGTTGCGGCGCAAGGGGATATCCTTCCAGGAGATTGACGTGAGCGAGGACCCCGAGAAACGGCGCGAAGCCCAGGAAAAATACGGCTGGATGACGGTTCCGATCATCGTCATTGGGGACAAATGTATTGGTGGAGCCGACGAACTTTACGCCCTGGAGAGGCGGAAAGAGCTCGACCAATACCTCACCTAAAGGGCAAAGGTGCCTGGCACCTGAAAAGTGCCAGGCACCTTCTCAAAAGCAGCTGAAGGGCATAACCCCTTCATTTTAGCCTTGTGTATCAAATATTCAGGGTGTAAATTAACACGCTGAAAATCCGATAATCGAATAAGGGTATCAAACTCTTAGATAAAACCGCACGGAGTAGGGTGAGCGGGTATCAGGCTCGAGATAAAGAAAAAGATAGGTTAACCTCGAAGAATCAAATCGAGAGGAAAGAACCCACCGAATGAAGATCACCCTTTTGTACCCAGCCTGGACCGGAGACTACGGTATTTTCAGATACTTTGCGAAAAGAGGCTCCATTTTCCCCCCCTTGAATTTAGCGCTCCTCGGGGCCCTCGCAGAACAGCGCGGGCACGAAGTCACCATTATTGACGGAGAGGCTGAAGATCTCTCCCACGACCAGCTGGTTAAACGTACCGTCAGTGGAAAACCGGATCTCATTGGACTCACGGCAACCAGCCCCTTCTTCCATCTGGTAAAACGAGTAGCGGAGAGCCTCAAAGCAGCCAACCCCGAAATCCCGGTTGTCGTGGGAGGGCCCCACATCACGATCACGAAGGAAAAGGCGATGTTTCCCTGTTTTGATTATGGCTTCGTGGGGGAGACCGAAGAATCATTTCCGCAATTTTTGGAACAGTTCGGGAACGGCCGGGACTTTTCAAACGTGAAAGGCCTGATGTATCGAAAAGATGGGGAAATCGTCTCGACCGGCCCGGGAAACTTTATCAGCCGGGCCAGTGAAATCTATCCGCTTGACCGATTTCCTTTTCCCGCCCGGCATTTGTTGGATGTCAGAAAGTACAAACTGGGAACCTTGGCGGGCCGGTTTAACTTTACCACGGTCCAGACCATGAGGGGCTGTCCTTGGACGTGCATCTTTTGCGCCTCGGAGGCCCTGAATACGACAAGGGTCATCAAACGTTCTCCTCGTTCCGTGGTGGATGAGCTGAAACACATTGTTTCCCGGCACAACGTCAGACATTTCTACTTTATCGATGACGTTCTGACGTTGGTCAAAAAACATATCCTGGAAATCTGCGACCTGATCAAGGAGGAGGGGCTGAAGATCACTTTCGAGGGGATGACCCGGGCCAACCTTCTCACCGAGGAAATCGCGGAAAAGCTGGCAAGTGTGGGGCTCATCAGGATCTCCTTTGGGTTGGAGACGGTCGATACCGAGATGCGGGCAACGATGCAGAAAAAAGTCCCGCTTGAGGCCTATATCGAGGCGAATAAAATCTGCAGCAAGTTTGGGATCGAGGCGATGAATTCGGTCATGATCGGCCTCCCCGGCGAGACCCGTGAGACGGTGCAAAAGACCCTGGACTTCTTGAGAAATGCCCGCGATGTGAAGCAAGCCAATTTTGCCATCGCGGTCCCTTACCCGGGAACGGAATTTCATGAAATGGCCCTCACGGGGAGGAAGGGCGTGCGTTTGATGTCGGAGGATTTTTCAGAATACCGGCGTTACGGAACGGCGGTCACGACCGTGAACCAACTCTCTCCCGAAGACCTCATTGAATTGCAGAACGACGGGTTCGTCAGCATTTATTCCGCACCCTGGAGATGGAGACCGATGATTAGCAAGTATGGGGTCCTTGGAGGTCTTTTGATGTTCGTTCGGGTCGGTAAGTTGATCTTGAGAAAGTTGCTAAAGCGAACCCAGGCGTTCAGACTCTACCCGGGCCTCCCCTAATTGCCGCATTGTCTGGGAAGCATGACCTTGACAAGGATGCTTCCAAGACGCTTGACCCAAATTTATCCCACCTAAGCGATCTTTAGGAGTTCCTTCCTTACCCCAGGCTTTACAATGGGTTAAATGAGTCTAGATTTGTCTTGACTAGGAACACGAACCCAAATATTATAGCTCGTTACGATTATTCCAGATCTATCAGGCCTGGCACCAAGGTGCCAGGCACCGAAGAGGAGGAAAGGTGTTAAAGCCATTTGCGACGAAACTCCACGAAGAAGTTCTAGCCAAGCTCGACGAGCTAGCCCAGAAAACCAGAATTCCGAAATCCCGGCTTTGCGAGCACGCCATTGAGCTTTTGGTCGAGCACTACAAGCAGATTGACCACGATCTCCTATTGGTTCAAAAGATGCGTGAGGCGAAACAGCTTGAGCCGGTGTAAGGCCTGAGGGTTTCGGAGCTCTCTTTATGAAACTGAAAGATATTCTGAAGGTCAAAGGATCGAAGGTCTGGACGATTCGGGAGGATCAGACCATCCAAGAGGCACTTCATGTTTTGGCGAATCAGAATATCGGAGCGCTGCTGGTGTTGGATAAGAGCCAGAGAATTGTGGGAATTATTTCGGAAAGGGATATTGTGCGGGGGTGCTGTTACAACGCCAAGGGAGTCGGCGAGGAGCGGGTGGGCGAACTGATGACCACGAATGTGATTATCGGTTCCCCGGAAGATGAAGTCAGCTACCTCATGGGGGTCATGACGCAGAGTCGGGTCCGACACATTCCCGTCGTGGCGGAGGGAAAGCTCGAGGGGATCGTTTCGATCGGAGATGTGGTCAAGTCCCAGCTGGAAGCCCAGGAATATGAAATTCGTTACTTGAAGGAATATATCTATGGCCGCGGTCAATCGTAACCCTCACTCACAGCGGCCCGGCCCTCAGGGGCTTTACGATCCTTGGTACGAACATGATGCCTGCGGTGTCGGTTTTGTCGTGGACATCAAAGGAAAAAAGTCGCATCGGATCGTCGACGAGGCGCTGGAGGTTCTTTTAAACCTCCGGCACCGAGGCGCCTGCGGCTGCGAAGCCAACACGGGTGACGGTGCCGGCGTCCTCCTGCAGATGCCGCACGCCTTTCTCAAGGAGGTCTCGCCCAAGGCCGGGGTCAAGCTCCCCGCTCCGAAAGAGTACGGCGTCGGAATGGTTTATCTCCCGCCGGAGGCGGACGAACGGCGGGAATGCGAGAGACTTTTCGAGGAGATCGTCAAAGAGGAAGGGCAGCATTTTCTTGGCTGGCGCACCGTCCCGACGGACGATGCCCTTTTGGGCAACACGGCGAAATCGTGCGAACCCGTGGTCCGGCAGGTTTTTGTAGGCCGCAGTTCAAAAATCCTGGAGGACATGGCGTTTGAACGGAAGCTTTACGTCATCCGCCGGCGGGCCGAAAACGCGATTCGTTACTCCGGCATGAAGGGCGGCCACTATTTCTACATTTCAAGCCTCTCCTACAAAACCCTTGTCTACAAAGGGATGTTGATGTCGGCTCAAGTCGTGCCCTTCTATCGTGAGCTGGAACATCCTGCGATGGAGACGGCACTCGCCCTCGTTCATTCCCGCTTCAGCACCAATACCTTTCCGAGCTGGGACCGGGCACATCCTTATCGCTACATTGCCCACAACGGGGAAATCAACACGCTTCGGGGCAACATCAACTGGATGCATGCCCGTCAGGCGATGTGCGCCACCGATCTTTTCGGAGACGACCTGAAGGAAGTGATGCCCGTGATTTCTCCCGACGGGAGCGACTCGGCGATGTTTGACAATTGCCTCGAATTCCTCGTCCTGACGGGGCGCTCCCTTCCGCACGCCGTGATGATGATGATTCCGGAGCCGTGGTCCAATCACGAAAGCATGAGTGATGAGAAAAAGGCCTTTTACGAATTCCACAGCTCGCTCATGGAACCGTGGGACGGGCCCGCCTCCATCGCCTTCACCGACGGGGTCAAAATCGGTGCGGTCCTGGACCGGAACGGCCTCAGGCCTTCGCGTTACTACGTCACGAAAGATGACCTGGTGATCATGGCTTCGGAGGTAGGCGTTTTGGAGGTGCCGCCGGAGCGGGTGTTGCAGAAGGGACGGCTTCAACCCGGACGAATGTTTCTCATTGATACCGAAGAAGGCCGCATTGTCGCCGACGAAGAATTAAAGCACAAGATGGCCTCGGCCCGCCCCTATCGGCTTTGGTTGGATGAGAATCTGGTTTCGCTTGAGAAGCTGCCCGAGGCGCCGCACGTCCACGAGCCCGAGCATAAGACCGTCCTCCTTCGCCAGCAGGCCTTTGGCTATACGTTTGAGGACTTGCGAATCATCATGGCCCCGATGGGAAAAGAGGGCGTTGAACCGGTGGGTTCCATGGGGACCGATACGCCGCTTGCGGTCCTCTCCAACCGGCCGCAGCTTCTCTACAACTATTTCAAGCAGCTGTTTGCCCAGGTCACGAATCCGCCGATTGACTGCATTCGCGAAGAAATCATCACTTCCACCGAAACCACAGTTGGCTCAGAAGGAAATTTACTCGACCCCACTCCCGCAAGCTCGCGTCAGATCAAATTAAAGAGCCCCGTCCTCACCAATGAGGAATTCGAAAAACTCCGTCACATCAACCATCGCGATTTCAAATCCGTGACGCTTTCGATCCTCTACAAGGTTTCAGAAGGCGGCAAGGGGTTAGAGCGGGCGCTCGAAGAAGTTTTTAAGAAGGCGAGCCAGGCCATTCAGAAGGGGACCAATATTATTGTCCTCTCAGACCGAGGGATCGACCGGGAACATGCCGCCATTCCGGCGCTTCTCGCCGTGTCGGGTCTCCACCATCACCTCATTCGGGAAGGCACTCGAACCAAAGTGGGGCTGGTCCTGGAGTCGGCCGAGCCCCGCGAAGTGCATCATTTCGCCCTGCTCATCGGTTACGGCGCCGGGGCGGTGAATCCCTACCTCGCCTTTGAAACGCTCGACGACATGATCCGACAGGGGATTTTGAAGGAGATCGATCATAAAACCGCCGTGAAGAATTATGCCAAGGCCATTGCCAAAGGGGTGGTGAAAACGATGTCCAAAATGGGAATCTCCACCATTCAAAGTTACCGGGGCGCACAGATCTTCGAAGCGATCGGCCTGAACCATTCGGTCGTCGACAAATATTTCACCTGGACGGCTTCTCGGGTGGGAGGGATCGGACTCGACGAATTGGCCGAGGAGGTTCAAAGACGGCATGCACAGGCGTTTCCCGAGCGGCCCGTCAACGGCCGGACACTCGACGCCGGCGGCCAATACCAGTGGCGGAGCGACGGGGAATTCCATCTCTTTAATCCGGAAACGGTCCACAAATTACAGCTGGCGGTCCGGAGCGCGAGTTACAAGGCCTTCAAGGAATATTCGGCGGCGGTGAATAACCACGATACTCACTACTGCACCCTGCGCGGTCTTCTCGAATTTAAACTTCCCGAGAAGCCGATTCCCATTGAGGAAGTCGAGCCGGTGGCCTCGATCGTGAAGCGATTCAAGAGCGGGGCCATGTCCTACGGTTCCATCAGCCAAGAGGCCCACGAAAGCCTGGCGATTGCCATGACTCGGATCGGCGGCAAGAGCAACACGGGGGAAGGCGGGGAGGCACCGACTCGCTACAAGCTTGACCCCAACGGGGATTCCCGGAATAGCGCCATCAAACAGGTCGCTTCCGGCAGGTTCGGCGTCACGAGTCTATACCTCGTGAATGCGAGGGAACTCCAAATCAAAATGGCTCAAGGGGCGAAGCCGGGCGAAGGGGGGCAGCTGCCCGGACAAAAAGTTTATCCTTGGATTGCGAAGGTCCGTCATTCGACGCCGGGGGTGGGACTCATTTCACCGCCGCCCCACCACGACATTTATTCGATCGAAGACCTTGCGGAATTGATTCACGATCTCAAGAATTCAAATCAAAACGCCCGGATCAGCGTGAAGCTTGTGGCGGAGGTGGGCGTCGGAACGATTGCGGCCGGCGTGGCAAAGGCCCATGCGGATGTGGTCTTGATTAGCGGCCACGATGGCGGCACCGGAGCGAGCCCTCAAACGAGCATCAAGCACGCCGGAATTCCGTGGGAATTAGGAGTGGCCGAGACTCACCAAACCCTCGTCCTCAATAATCTCAGGAGCCGGATTGCCGTGGAGACGGACGGCCAATTGAAGACCGGCCGCGATGTCGTGATTGCGGCACTCCTCGGTGCCGAGGAATTTGGGTTTGCCACCGCGCCCCTGGTGGCGCTCGGCTGCATTATGATGAGGGTCTGTCACCTCAACACCTGTCCCGTGGGAGTCGCAACGCAGGACCCCGAGCTTCGGAAGAAATTTACCGGCGACCCGGCCCACGTCGTCAATTTTATGACTTTTGTTGCCCAAGAAGTCCGGGAGCTCATGGCCCAGCTCGGCTTCCGGACCCTCAATGAAATGGTGGGTCGGACCGACCGCCTCGATGCAAAAAAGGCGGTGGAACATTGGAAGGCCAAGGGGCTCGATTTTTCAGCAATTCTTTATCAGCCGAAGACGGCCCCGGACGTCGGCCGATATTGCCAGATTCCCCAAGACCACGGACTGAATAAGGCGCTCGACAACACCACCTTACTCAAAATCTGTGAGCCGGCCCTCACGAAAGGTGAAAAGGTCAAGGCGTCTCTTCCCATTCGCAACACAAACCGCGTGGTCGGTACCATTGTGGGAAGCGAGTTGACGCTCCGCTGGGGGGCGGGGGGGCTCCCGGACGACACGATTCATTTGCATTTCACCGGGTCGGCGGGACAGAGTTTCGGGGCGTTTATTCCCAAAGGGATGACCCTCGAACTGGAGGGCGACTCGAACGATTACATCGGAAAGGGGCTTTCCGGCGGAAGGATTATTGTTTATCCCCCGAAGGCTTCCACCTTTGTTCCGGAGGAAAACATCCTGGTGGGCAATGTGGCCTTTTACGGCGCCACGAGTGGGGAGGCTTACATTCACGGGATGGCCGGCGAGCGGTTCTGTGTCCGGAATAGCGGCGTGAACGCAGTGGTCGACGCCGTGGGGGACCACGGCTGTGAATACATGACCGGCGGGCGGGTGGTCGTCCTGGGCTCGACCGGCCGAAATTTTGCGGCGGGGATGTCAGGCGGCGTCGCCTATGTCCTGGACGTCCAGGGAACTTTCCCGCCGCTTTGCAACAAGCAGATGGTCGAACTTTGCCGCCTGGAGGAGCCGGACGAAATTGAAATCATTCGTGGGATGATCGAACGTCATGCCCAAACCACGGGGAGCCGGCGCGCCCGGCAAATCCTCGAGCTTTGGGACGAGATGGTTCCCAAGTTTGTGAAGGTGCTGCCCAAGGACTACAGGCGAGTGCTCCAGGCGCTCGAACGCGTGAAAAGCGCCGGCTTGAGCGGAGAGGAAGCCATCATGGCCGCCTTTGAGGAGAATGCGCGCGACCTCTCGCGTGTGGGCGGCAACTAAGGCTTAGCGTCGGACTCTTTCCATGGGCAAGCCCACCGGTTTCTTCGAAATTCCCCGTGAACTCCCCGAAGACCGCCCTCCCAAGGAGCGCATCAACGACTGGCAGGAATTCCACCTCCACCTGCCGGAAGGGAAACTGCAGGAGCAGGGAGCTCGTTGCATGGATTGCGGCATCCCTTTTTGTCACACCGGGACCCTTCTGGCCGGAATGGCCTCCGGCTGCCCAATCAACAATTTGATTCCCGAATGGAACGACCTGGTCTATCGCGGCCTCTGGCGCGAAGCGCTCGAGCGGCTGCACAAGACGAATAACTTTCCTGAATTCACCGGCCGGGTCTGCCCGGCGCCGTGTGAAGGTTCCTGCGTCCTGGGCATCAACGAGCCGCCGGTCACGATTAAGAATATCGAATGCGCCATCATCGACAAAGGGTTCGATGAAGGGTGGGTGACGGCGGAGGCGCCGGCCGTTCGCACGGGAAAAAAGGTTGCGGTCGTGGGATCCGGACCGGCCGGACTTTCAGCCGCAGCCCAGCTCAATCGAGCCGGTCACCGGGTGACCGTTTTCGAGCGCTCGGACCGAATCGGCGGCCTTCTCATGTATGGAATTCCGAACCCGAAACTTGACAAGCGCGTTGTCCAGCGCCGGGTCGATCTGATGGCCAAAGAGGGCGTCAAATTCCTGACCCAGACCGAGATCGGAAAAGATTACCCCGCCGTGAAACTCCTGAAAGAATTCGACGCGGTTTTACTTTGCTGCGGGGCCACCAAACCCCGCGACCTTCCGATTGAAGGACGCGATTTGAAGGGGGTCCACTTCGCGATGGAATTTCTGCACGCCAACACGAAGTGTCTCCTGGACGGCCAAAAAAATGGAAAGTATATTTCAGCGGAAAATAAAGCCGTCGTCGTGATTGGCGGCGGCGATACCGGGACCGACTGTGTCGGCACCGCGATGCGTCACCACTGCCAGAGCCTCCTCCAGCTTGAAATCCTCCCGAAGCCCCCTTTGCAGCGTGCGCCGGACAACCCTTGGCCTGAATGGCCGAAGGTCTATATGCTGGATTACGGACAGCAGGAGGCCGCGGCGGTTTTTGGTGAGGATCCCAGGGAATATCTCGTCACGGCCAAGCGATTCATCGGCGATGAGAATGGCTGGGTGAAAGCGATCGAAATTGTGGAGGTCGAGTGGCAGAAGGATGAAAAGGGGCGTTTTGTCCCAAAACAGAAGTTCGGTTCGGAAAAAATCTTGCCCGCTCAACTCGTCCTCCTGGCTATGGGTTTTCTCGGGCCCGAGGACACGATCCTCTCCCAGCTGGGGATTGAGCGGGACGAGCGGTCCAATGTGAAAGCAGAGTATGGAAAGTATGCGACCAATCTCAAGGGAGTCTTTGCGGCGGGCGACATGCGCCGGGGCCAGAGCTTAGTGGTCTGGGCCATCAACGAAGGGCGGGGCGCGGCCCGGGCCGTGGACGAATATTTAATGGGAAAGACAGACCTTCCCTAAGACCAAGGGTTCCCGTTGCCCCTTCCCACGGCGCTCCTTTATGACGAGCGTTACCTCCTCCACGACACCGGTCCTTACCACCCGGAGCGTCCGGACCGGGTCCAAGCGGTCTGGCAGGATCTTGAGCAGACCGACTTTTTCTCTTCCCTCCAGCTCCTGAAGCCCGAGCCCGCGCCGCTTGAGTGGGTCGAGACCATTCACGACCCGGCCTACCTCGACCGGGTGAAAAAATTCTGTGAGGCGCTCGAGGGCCGGGACCCCGGACCCCTCGATTCCGGGGACACGGTCGTTTCAAAAGATTCTTACGAAACCGCCCTCCTGGCCGCCGGCGGCGTCCTCCGTCTGATTGACGCGGTTTTTCAGAAGGAGGCGAGAAACGGCTTCGGCCTCCTTCGTCCGCCCGGACACCACGCCGAAAAAAATCAGGCCCTCGGCTTCTGTCTTTTCAATAACGTGGCAATCGGTGCCCGCTACGCCCAGCGGAAGTATCGCGTGACGCGTGTCCTCATCGTCGACTGGGACGTTCACCACGGCAACGGGACTCAGCACGCCTTTGAAGAAGACCCCTCCGTTTTTTACTTCAGCCTTCATCAGTACCCCTACTACCCGGGGACCGGCCATTCGTGGGAGCGGGGTTACGGCGAAGGACTCGGGAAGACCCTCAACCTGCCGATGCCGGCCGGGTCGACCGACCGGCATTACCTCGAGGCTTTTGAGGAAACTTTTCTTCCGCTCGCCCGTGAGTTTAAGCCGGAGATAATCTTCATCTCAGCCGGTTTCGATGCCCACCGGGAAGACCCTTTGGCCGGGATGAATTTGACCGAGAAGGGATATCAGCGGATGACGGAGCTTTTGAAGGAGGTCGCCAAAGAGTCGTCCGAAGAAAGGATTGTTTCGGTTTTGGAGGGAGGCTACAATCTCGGCGCGCTTTCGCATTCCATCGAGACGCATCTCGACGCCCTGAGGAAGTAAGGGAGAATGAATGGACAAGGAGATTAAGAAAAAACTGTTACGTAAAATTCCCTATGGCCTCTATATCCTGGGCCTTCGCGACGGGGACCAATTTCACGGAATGGTCGGAAGCTGGCTCTCGCAATGCTCGTTTGAGCCGCCGCTTCTTGTGCTCGGCATCAAGCAGGGGAGTTACTCCCACAAAATGCTGGAGCACAATCCTTACTTCACGATTAACTTTCCGGGAAAGGACCAGAAGAAACTGGTGGAGCGCTTCTTCCGTCCCTATGAAGTCAAGGACAACAAGTTCGGGGAAATCCCGTTCCACTTGAGCGGGCGGGGCGTCCCCATTCTTGACGATGCCATCGGACACCTCGAATGCAAAGCCCGCCAAATCGTCACGGGCGGCGACCACGACGTCGTGATTGCGGAGATCCTCGACGCCCAAATCCGCGAAGAGCTTGAAAACCTCACGATGAAGGACACCGGCTGGCACTACGGCGGCTAGTCTCCAAAGGTGCCAGGCACCTTTGGGTGCCTGGCACCTTTGGGGGGACAGGCAAAGTTTACTTCAATCGATGAAGAACGAGAACGATAACGATAACAAGCTGACGCTGGCGGCGTATCAGGGGCTCCTCGCAAGGGTGCGGGAGACTCTCATTCTCGGCCAGAGGCGGATTGAGGCACTGAAGGCAGGGACTTACTGGGACACTGGGTTTTATATCAATGAACACCTGCGCCGGAATGAGGCAAGGGCCGAATACGGCAAACAGGTTTTCCTCAAGCTCTCCCGGGACACCGGGTTTCATGTGAGGGTGTATGAGCGCTGCGCCCGGTTTGCCGAGAAATTCCCCAATTTCAAGATTCCGGCCGGCCGGCCGGAATTGCCCGGAACCCCCCGTCAAATCGAGAAAGTTGCCCCCAATGTATACAAGGTACCGATTCTCCGGGGGACGGGGTTCAGGAAGTTTAATCGGATACCTGTCCCTCAGAGAACCGGTACTGGGAACGGAGGAGAAAAAATAAGCCGAGGCCGCTTGAGATGGCCTGACTGAGAAGGGCGATTCGGAAGCCGACCTGGTCCGCCAAGACCGAGAAAACAAAGCTCCCCACCACTGAGATTTTTGTCGTCAAATTGTAGAGTCCGAAATACTCCCCAATTTCACCGGCGGGAGAAAGTTCCACCACCCGTTTTCTCGCCGCCGTCCAGATTCCGGCAAGGCTGAAGGCACCGCCCGTGAGACTCACCCCCGCAAAAACGTAAAAATTTCCCGTCGCGCTTAAAATGAGAATTGTCATAAAAAGCGAGGCCGCCGCAAGAATCACAGTCCTTCGAGAGCCCCAGCGGTCCGTGAGCCACCCCGCCACAAAGCCAAAGCCAAAGGCGCCGAGATTGAGACCTAGAAAGACGGTGAGAAGCCCCGTCTGCGACGGATTGAAAACCCGCGAAAGATAAACCACGAGCCAAAAAATCACCGTGTTGACGGCATCCATCACAAAGAAATTTCCGAGAAAAAAATAGAAAAATTCCCGCCGGGCCGGAAGCGCCCGGACCGTCCGAAAGACTTTTTTCCACTCCTTCACGAAAAGTTCGAGCGAGGGGGCCATGGGGTTTTGAACCTTCCGTTCCGGCACCCAGAAAAAAAGGGGAAGGCTCGAGAGGAGAAAAAGGATTCCGGCGACGAGAAAAACGTAGCGGCGGCCGAAAGAGTAATCCACGTAATGGGCAATCGGAACCGAGACGAGAACGCCCAAATAACCGAGCGCCGTTCCGATTCCCGAGGTGCGGCCCTGTTCTTCGGGCCCCGCCACCACGGGAAGGAGCGCGCAGTAGAAGACAAGAGAGGCGTGGAAGAAAAAGCACGACAGGAGGAATGCCCCCGTCAACATCCAAACCGAGTGGGCCCACGTGATTCCAAGGACGGAAAAAATGCACAAAAGGGTCGCTAGAATAAGGTAAGCCTTTGTCCTTCCCGTGCGGTCACTCAAAGCGCCAAGCCACGGGACGACGAGCCCCGCGAGGACCATCGCGGAGGTCGTGGAGAAACCGAGGGAGACGTTTCGGCCGGTCAGGTGGGTCAAGTAGAGCGGGAAGTAGAAGGTGAGGACCACGGCCGAATAGATCGTATTGGCGAAATCGTAACTCGCCCAGCTGTAGAGGGATAGCCGCTTCCTAAATTTTGAAATCAACTCTTTTGCCCGCCCCCCTTTCCTTGCAAACCCTCCTATCAACGCTTATCTTTAAAATGCAATCATGGTACCACAAACGGAAAGAAGGGGCCGATGAAAGGATTCACCCTGATTGGAATTCTGATTGCGGTGGTGCTGCTCGGCCTGGGCATTTTGGGCCTCCTCGGCGCGAATGTCACGGTCCAACAGTGGACCGAGGGGACCTTTGAGCGGAGCCTCGCCGTCCAGGACGCGGGCCGGGTTATTGAAGAGATGCGGAACACGGCGAATCAGTCGTTGTTGAATCAATTCCAACCGGAGGTCATCAACCGTGCGAATGCTGTCTCGGCTACAATCCGGAGCCTCCCCACCGTGGCGGGTGAGCAGATTAACGTCGCCTTTGCCAACCCCGCGGGCGACCCCCTCGACGCAACCGTGACCGTGAACTGGATCGAGCGGGGGACTCGGTCAAAGTCCGTTGCCCTGAGAACTTTTATTACGAAGAGGAGCTGAGAGGATGAAATGATAGATCCCCTCAAAGGAAAAAAGGGCACGACGGTTCTGGAGCTGATTGTGGTGGCAGGGCTCCTCTCCATGATTATCTATGTGA
>CAYJTI010000005.1:17815-24004 GCA_964373135.1 uncultured bacterium
GATGAGCCTGGCGATGCGGGTCGGAGATTTTCAATATCAGACTTCCCAAGTCGTGATGCTCCTGGCCGACTCGGCCCGTGAAGGACTCTACAAAATGTCGCAGGAGGTCCGTCAGGCCGCTCCGACTCGTCTCAAGATCGTGGCGGATACGAATCCCGCTCTTCTTCCTGGCAATGATTTCATCCGATTTTGTATCCCCAATGCGTCGGCCGCGGTGAATAACCTTTGCACGCAGGGCTGCAGGGCGAGCGTCAACGGGAATAATCCCTGTCCTTTTACGAGTGTGGCGGGATGTATCAACCAGTGCAATTCGATGTGGGACGCCGCCTGGCGTTCCACTTGCAACATTGACTGCAGCACGGTCTGTAATGCCTACTGCAATGCGGACTACGGCGTCAACTGGAAAGACGCCTTGCGGATTCAATACCGGCGTGGGGGGACGGGGAGCCGGCAGCTGATTCGGACGAATGCCGGGACCGGTCAGACGACCGTGATTGCCAACGACTTGACGGACGGCCTCCGGCCCGGCTTGGATTTTGTCGGTTCGCCCGCCACAAATCCGACGGTGATGACGGCAACCCTTCGAGTCCAGCGCCAGCTCACGAACGAGCGCTGGATTCCCTCCGAGCCGATTGAGATGACCGCCCAGGCGGAGCTTCGGAACCAGTAAGAGAAAGGGGGAGATTCAGTGACGAGAAAAAGTGCAAAGGCGAGAAAGAAGTCAGGAGGAGGCGGGAACCGGGGATTTATTGTCATCACCTCCTTCCTTTTTCTTTCCATCCTCTCCGTTTTCTTCGTCGCGCTTTTAGCCCGGAACAACATTTTCCTGCAGGCGACCGAGCGGAACCAAAATCGGGCCGTGGCGTTCCACACGGCCGAGGCCGGCCTGGATTGGGTCCTGAGGCAGCTTGAAATTGACCCGAGCCTGAGGAATCAGTCCGCCACGCAGGACGTGACGATGAGCTATCGTTCCTTGAATACGAACTTCGTCCAGGGAGGCTACGGCCTCCTGGTGGGGCCGGCCGACCCCAATAACCCAAACCCGAATTCGAACTTGCGTCGAGTCGTGGTGGCGGGACACGCTCCGGTGAATACATCCGCCGCTCCGGCTTACCAGTGTCCGACGACCGCAGCCCTCTCGCTCGTTCTGGCTCCCAGGGCCTATGAATGCCGGTCCGTATCAGCGTTTGCCCAGGTCCAGCCCCCTTCCCCTTTCGATTCGGCCGTTTTTGCGGAGGAGGAGTTCGAGATGAAAAACGGCATTATCGATAGTTACAATTCAACCGTTGGCCCTTACAGCGCCGCAACGGCCGGTTCCAATGCGGAGGTTCGAACCAACAGCACGGAGCGGGGCGCCGTCGCCCTGACGGGGAATGCAACCCTTAAGGGGAATGCGGTTGTCGGGCCGGGCGGAGATCCACAAAGCGTCATTCAACTGGGTCCTCGGGCCGTCATCACCGGGAGCCGGACGGCAGCGCGCGAAGCCGAAAAGTTTGAAGGACCCACCGCGCCTCAGACTGCAGTTTATCTGGGAAGCCTCAATATTAGCGGCAACACCAATTATCAACTTGCGGCCGGGGTCTATCGTGCGGATTCAATCAAAATCACGGGCCAGGGCCAGCTCACGCCCATTCAGTCCGGCACAAACCAAAAGGTGGAGATCTATGTGAGCGGCACGACTGAAATTGGGGGACGGGGCGTGGCGACCATTGGCAACCTTCCGACCAATTTCATCCTCTACGGGACGGCGAGTGGGGAAGTGAAACTGAGTGGAGGCTCCAACTTTTATGGGGGGGTCTTTACCCCGAGCTCTAAGGTCGAGAATAAGGGCTCCGGGGATTTCTTTGGAGCGCTTGTTTCGGAAGAATATAAGCAGACGGGGGGTGGCAATATCCACTTTGACGAGGCGATGAAGGTCGTCCCGGCGCCCGGCGCCGGAGATTACGAGTCCAGTTTAAAATCCTGGCAGGAAGCAAACACCGTCGCCGCCTCGTAGGAAAAGGGGACAGGCACCTTTAAGGGGACAGGCAAAAATGGGTGTCCCCAAAAAGGGCAAAAAGGGGACTGTCCCCTTTTCACCCTTTTCCCTACTACCTACCTTTGCCTTCAGATTTTTGGTAAGATTCCTTTCGGAAACGTTGCTCACCGATGGAAATTCAGGGAAAGACAGCGCTCATCACGGGTGCCTCCAAACGGATTGGCCGGGCGATTGCAGTGGCTCTGGCCGGCGAGGGAATGAATCTCCTCCTTCATTATCACCGCTCCTTTCAAGAGGCCGAGGAGACTCGAGAGATGGCGGAGCGGTTCGGTGTGAAGGTTCACCTTCTCAGGGCCGATCTTGGCAAGCTCGCTCAAGTCCGCCGTCTCATCCGAGAAGCCTTCCGGCACGCCCCAAAAATTCATCTTTTGGTCAATAGCGCGGCGGTTTTTGCGAAGACGCCCTTGGGAAAAGTCCGGGAAAAAGGGTGGGATAAATTTTTCGACGTCAACGTGAAAGCCCCCTTTTTTCTCTCTGAGGCCATCGGTCTCAGAATGGTTCGACAAAAGCAGGGCAAAATCATCCAGTTAGTCGATTGGACCGCTTATCGGCCGAGGACTCACTATCTTCCGTACGGCGCTTCGAAAGCGGCTCTGGTTGCCCTGACCCGAGGGTTTGCGAAGGCGCTGGCCCCTTACGTTCAGGTGAATGCGATTGCCCCGGGGCCGATTCTTGCGGCGCGGGGCTCGACGGCGGCTCAGAATCGAAAAATGATTCAACGGACTCCGTTGAAACGCTTTGGAGAGCCGAGCGACATTGCCGAGGCGGTTCGTTTTCTCGTGAAGTCAACCGATTTCGTGACCGGTGCCATCCTTCCGGTCGACGGCGGCAGCCTCATTGCGTAACCACCCCTCCAAAACGGAACCGGTACCGGTTCTCGCAGAACCGGTTCGCCAGAACCGGTACGCCAGAACCGGTACGCCAGAACCGGTACCGTTCGAGGCGCTTCCACGTTTGGCGGTCCTGGCCGGCCCTGCCGGGATTGGAAAGACGAAGTTTTGTCTTGAACATTTCTCCCGCCTGATTCGGGAAAGCCAGGACCCCATGGCCCAAGATCTCCTCTACCTCCTTCCGACTGTCGAGCACCGGGAACGAATCGTGGACCTGATTCTGAGAAAAGAGGGGGGCGGGTTTTTCGGCCAACGGGTGACGACCCTGAGCCGGCTGATGCAAGACCTCTTAAAAACGGAAGAGGGGCGGCTTGCAACGGATGCCGAACGCCGGTTCCTCGTCTCCGAAATCCTGGCAGAAAGCGGGGGGGAGTATTTCTCAGCCGTCCGTGGTCTGGCGGGATTCCTCGACCGAATCAGCGAATTCATTGGGGAGCTGAAGGACTCTCTCGTGACGCTCGGGGATTTTCAGAAGGGGATGGAACGCCTCGCGAGGAAGTGTCCCCCGATTCGCCAAAAATATGAAGAACTGGTTCAAATCTACGAGCAGTATGAGAAATCCCTTGAGAGGCTTGGGTTTCGTGACCCCCGGGACGGCCTTTTCCTTTTACGGCGCGCCGGCCGGCGCCCGCGCTTCCGAGTCCTCTTCCTCGACGGCTTCTTCGATTTCTCGAAATCCCAGCTCGAATTCTTACGGTGGCTTTCCGAGCATTCGGACCAAATGGTCCTGACCCTGACCGTCGATTTGTCGCGAGAACGGAAGGGACTTTTTCAAATTCCGCTCGAGACGCTTGAGATGCTTCGAACATTGGGATTTGAGACCGTCGATTGGGCGGACGGCACGAACCGTCGCGCCGCCTCGGAGGCATTGGCCCACGTGGAGAAGAATTTGTTTCGGGAGTTGTCTCCGTTGCTTTCCCGGCGGAGTTCCCCCTCACCCTTAACCCTCTTCCCCCCAGGGGGAGAGGGGAGGGTGAGGGGGGCGGGACTGGGTGCCGAACCGCTTCTGGTTCTTGAAGCCACGGGAATCCGGGGAGAAGTGGAGATGATTGCCCGCGAGATTCGAAGGGTCGTGAGGCGGGAGAACCTCCATGATTCCGATATCGCCGTCATTCTCCGGTGGATTGGGGAATATGCCGGTGTGGTTCGTTCGGTCTTTCGGGAGTTTGGAATCCCGGTTGAAATCCACGAGCGGGAGCGGCTACGTGACACGTCCCTGGCCCGGACCGTGGCAAGTTTTTTCAAGATTCTCTTGGAGGAGTGGAGGCGGGAGGACCTCTTTAATTTTCTCAAGTCAAGCGCCGTGGAGCGCGATGATTCCGAGGTTTGTTCGCTTGAGATCCGGGGCTTCCGCCAGGGGATTTCTCAGGGGCGTGAGCGCTGGCTCCAAGAAGTCGGCGGCGGCCTCCTCGAAAAAATCGCATCGTTTCAAGACCGTTTCCAGGCGGCCCAGACGGTGGACGAATTGATTCGGCTCACCGAAGAGGTTTTTGAAAGCTTCGGTCTCACGCGAATCCCTATTTCTTACGACGAAAAGGCACGGCGGGATTTTGCGGCCTTGAAACGGCTCCAGGGCCTCCTCCGGGAAATCCGGGGCGTGGCCGAAGCCAGGGGGTCACGGGAGAAAGGCTTTGCCGAATTTGCCAAGCAGTTCCTCGGGCTGATTGAGGTCGATCTTTTTTCCCTTCACGAGCGGGATAAAAATTGCGTTCAGATTTACGACGTCTCCCTGGCGCGCCAAAAGGAATATAAAGTGGTTTTTTTGGCCGGCCTCCTTGAGAAATATTTTCCGGTGGAGATTCGGGAAGACCCGATTCTTGCAGATGAAGAGCGCCGGGAAATTGGCTTGAGGGAGCGGCTTCCCCGGCAGGCGCTTGAGCGCTACCTCTTTTATGTCGGCCTCACCCGCGCTCAAGAGAGAATCATCTTGAGCTATCCCCGATTCAATCTCGAAGGGCACGAGGCGCTCCCTTCGTTTTACGTCGATGAGGTCAGGCGGCTCTTTTCGGATTCGCTCCCGACCCTTTCCTATCCCGTGAGTCAGGCGCTTCCCCGGCTGGAGGAGGTGGTGGAAGAGCGCGAGCTAGAAGCCCATCTGGTGAAGCGGCTCTTTGAGAAGAGTTCGAGAGGTGACCGGAGCGAGCGCTCACTCACCTTGAGCCTCTACAACCGCCTTCTTGAGAGAAGCTCTTTTCAGTCGCTGATTCCGAAGCTGCTCTTTGACCCTGTCGCCCAGATCGAAGACCCCGAGGTCCGCGCCGCCTTTCTCCCGAGAGGAGGAGTTTTCAAACCGACCGGTCTCGAGGCTCACGGCCGCTGCCCCTTCCGTTATTTTGCGAGCGACGTCCTCGAGCTCGAGGAACAGGAGGAGGGAATCGATGCGAGGCGGGTCGGAATTCTCCTTCACGAAGTGCTCGAGGCGTATTGGCGGGAGCGGATTGAGAAGCAGAATAAGAAGCTGGAGGCCGTCCGGCCCGCGCGGGAATTTGTGAAGAAGAAACTCCACGAACTCATTCAAGAGGAGCCTTTGGGAGGAGACCGGCGTTACCGAATCGAATTGAAGGCGGCCGAGATGGAAGGGTGGCTCATTCGGATGGTCGAAAAAGAAATCACCCAAGGGGCGCCGCTTGAGCCGTTTCGCCCCGGTCACGTCGAGCTTGCATTCAGCTTCGGAGAAAAAGGCGGGGAGCCCCTCACGCTTTACGACCCTTTCAAGGAAGATCTCAAACTTCGGGGAAAAATCGACCGGGTCGATGTCGACCCCTCGGGAACGTATGCGCTCGTGATTGATTACAAAACGGGCAAGGCCTTCAGCGCCAAGGACCTTGAATTTGGGACCGCGCTTCAACTGCCGCTTTATCTTTTGGCCGTCCAGAAACTTCTCAAGCTCAAACCGGCCGGCGGCCAGATTTATCAAATCAACGAAGCGAAGGCGAACGGATTTTATTCCCGGGAAGGGTTGGAGAAGGGACGGGCCCAGGTCCGCTCCCGAAGGGTCCTCGACACGGAAAATTTTAATCAGCTTCTCGAACGGGCGGTCAAATTTTCCAGGAAGTATGCCGAGGGGATTTCGCGCGCCGAAATTTCGGTCCGGCCCCGGGACTGTGACGAACGGTGTCCCTTTCCCGCCCTCTGCCGAATCGAAAAATGGCGCCTTCCCTTTATTTATCAGGAGATTCGAAAGGAAGATTAGAAAACGGTGACAGCCACCAAAAAAGGTGACAGTCATGAATAACGCTGCCTTAAGGTTATCTTTCCCAG
>CAYJTI010000006.1:0-21679 GCA_964373135.1 uncultured bacterium
GCCGAGAAGTTCCTGGACCACCCGCAAATCAGCCCCCCGTTCCAAGAGATGCGTCGCAAAGGAGTGACGGAACGTGTGCGGCGTGATTTTCTTCTGAATTCCGGCTTGACGGGCATACTGACGGATTAACTGCCAAACCCTCTGGCGCGTCAAAGCCTTTCCTTGGCTCCCCACAAAGACAGCGCTCGAGGAAGGGAGCCGGCTCCTCACTTTGGCAAGATAGGCCCGGAGCGCCGCAATCGCTTTTTTCCCTAGCGGCACAATCCTCTCCTTCCCTCCCTTTCCCCGGCATTTGAGGAAGCCCGACTCAAGGTTGACCTCTTCAGTTTGAAGACCAGTCACTTCGGAAACACGGGTCCCCGTGGCGTAGAGCACCTCAAGAAGCGCCCGGTCCCGCAGGCCCACGGTCCCCTTCACTTTCGGTGCCTCGAGAATTTTTTCCATCTCGGCAAGGGTCAAAAATTGCGGGAGCTTCCGCCAAAGCCGGGGGGACTCCAGAACACTTGTGATGTCCTGGCGAAGTCTTCCTTCTCGGAAAAGAAAGCGGTGAAAAACTTTGACCGCCACAAGGAGCCGGGCCAGGGAAGAGGCCTGGAGGCCGCGGTCTTTTTCGCAAAGCAGGAACTGAACGATATCGTCCCGCCGGACCCCGGAGAGAGCCGAAATTTTTTTCTTGCGAAGAAAGTCGCGATACTTGGCAAGGTCCAGGCCGTAGGCCTCCATGGAATTGCGGGCGAGGCCTCTCTCGACCGAGAGATAACTCAAAAATTCTTCCAAGGGGAATTCGAGCGAATGGGTCACCCGAGCCGGCATAGTTAAATCTTCGGCGGGGGAAGGCGAAGGCTGAAGCCATGTGAGGCCTTCTGTCATCCTGAGCCCGTCCCGCCACTTTTGCCGGCGGGACGGGCGAAGGATCTCAGACGAGAGATTCTTCGCCCTCGTCATCGACGAAGTCGATGCCGAGGACTCAGAATGACGACGACAGGATTGCTTCGTCCTGGCCGCTGCGCGGCCGGTCCTCGCAGAATGACGTCACCCAAGGAGCTTTTTAAATTCTGCTTCCGAGATGATCTTAATTCCGAGCGCCTTCGCCTTGTGATGCTTGGAGCCGGGTTCTTTTCCTAATACAAGGAAGTCTGTTTTCTTCGAGACGCTTCCCGAAGGATGGCCGCCCAGGCTCCGGACGAGGGCCTCGGCTTCCGAGCGGCTGTAATGTTCGAGCGTGCCGGTGATGACCACGCTCTTTCCGCTCAAGGGCGTCCCCTTCTTCACCGCCTCCACGAGGTCAAAACGGACTCCCGCCTTGGCGAGTTTTGTGAGAACTTTTTTCGTTCCCGGTTCGCGGAAAAACTGGACAATGGATTCTGCCGTCACCGGTCCAATCTCTCGAATTGACGAAAGTTCTTCCCGGCTCGCTTCCGCCAAGCGGTCGAGCGACCTAAAACGCTCGGCCAGGAGAACGCCCGCATGTTCGCCCGCATTCAAAATCCCCAGGCCGTAAATCAGCCGCCGGAGGGGCCGCTTCTTGCTCGCCTCGATGCCGTCGAAAAGATTCTGTGCGGATTTCTCGGCCATTCGTTCGAGATCTTTCACCTTGTCGAAATTGAGGTAATAGATGTCGGCGAGGTCCTTGACAAAACCCTTTTCGACAAAGGTATGAATCCAGACCTCCCCGAGGCCTTCAATGTCCATGGCGTCGCGCTGGGCGTAGTGGCGCACCCGGGCCTCCAGCTGCGCGGGGCAGCCAAAGTTGACACAGCGGACCGCCACTTCGTCCCCGTAACTTTGCGCCCGGCCGCCGCAAACCGGGCACCTTTCCGGAAATTTAAATTTGGGGAGTGGTTTCGTCCTTTTCTGTTTCAGGACCTCCATCACCTTAGGAATAATCTCCCCGGATTTCTCAACGAGGACATGGTCGCCGATTCGAACGTCAAGCCGCTCAATTTCATCTCGATTGTGAAGGCTCGCCCGTGAAACCGTGGTGCCGGAAATCTGGACGGGTTTCAGAATGGCCACCGGCGTGAGGGCCCCGGTTCTTCCGACTTGAACTTGAATCTCTTCAATCAGGGTTTCTTTCCGCTCGGTCGGATATTTGTAAGCAATCATCCAACGGGGCGCGTGGGTCGTTTGTCCGAGGGCCTTCTGGTGGGCAAACGAGTCGACCTTCACGACCATCCCGTCGATTTCGTAGTCAAGCGAATCGCGCTTCGGCTGAAACCAGCGGATGAATTCCTCGACCTCGCGGATGTCCTGGCAAGCTTTGGTGTATTCAATCGCCTTCAACCCCACTTTTCTAAAAAACTCAAATGCACCGGATTGGGTCTCGGGAAACCCCTCTGCGCCTTTTCCTTTGACCGAGCCGAGGCCGTGGACAAAAATGCTCAAGCCCCGCACCGCCACAATCTTCGGGTCGAGAAGTTTCAGGCTGCCGGCGCAGGCATTCCGGGGATTGGCAAAAGGCTCTTCGCCCTGCTTTTCTTTTTCTTGGTTGAGCTTTTCAAAGCTTTCCGCCGGCAGGTAAACCTCGCCCCTCACCTCCAAGAGGTCGGGAAGTTTTCCTTTGAAACCGGCACCCGGCGCCGGGAGCGTCAAGGGAATCGCCCGGACGGTTTTGATATTCTCCGTGACATCATCCCCAAACCGGCCGTCCCCTCGGGTGGCGCCGAGGACCAGACGTCCTTTCTCATAGGTGAGGGAGATCGAGACGCCGTCAATTTTCTGCTCCACAAAATAGGAAACCTTTTCTTTGGCGAGAAACTTTTTCACCCGTTTGTCAAACTCCTCGAGCTCTTCAAAGGTGTAGGTGTTGTCGAGTGAAAGCATCGGGAGCTTATGCTCCACCGTACGGAATGCTTTCACGGGCTCGCCGCCCACACGCTGGGTGGGAGAGTCGGAGGACTTGAATTCAGGGTAGGCTGCTTCGAGCTCAATCAGCTTTTTCATGAGCTTGTCGAACTCGAGGTCCGAAATCTCCGGTTTGGCTTCGACGTAATACTTGTAATTATGCCGCTCGATCTCAAACCGCAACCGCCCAATTTCTTTTTCTGCCGCTGCCTTATCCTTCACCTTCATCCGTTTGCCTGTCCCCGGTTATAACAGACGGACCGCCAGGAAAATCGGGAGTCCTGCCTTTCGAATCTTCTCGGCGGCGGTCCGATTGTCGTATTCTAACCGCACCGTCTCAAACGTCCAATCCCCTTCGTCAAAGATTCCAAACCCAAGCCGGGGGTCCCGGTCCCGAGGCTGTCCCACGGAACCGGGGTTGAGGAGGTAGCGCTCGCCCCGGTCAAGCCGGCAGAGGCCCGGCGGAAGATAAACGGCTGAGCGAGAAGACTCGGTGAATTGCGACGGGAGGTGCGTGTGGCCCACAAAACAAACCGGCGTCTTGAAGGCCCGAAAGGAGGGCTCGGCATCTTTGAAAGAAAAAAGATATCGGAATTCTTCGGGTTCGTCCGGGCTGCCATGGGCCAAGGTCGAGGTGGGTGTCAGGTGGAGATAAGGCAACGAGGAAATTTTTTCTTTTAACTCCGGCTCCAAAACGCCGGCCGTCCATTCGATGGCGGTCCGGGCGTCTCCATTGAACCACTCGAGGATTTTCTGGTCGACGATGGCCCGTTCGTGATTGCCCGCCAAATGGACTTGGGCCTTTTCAAAGGCCCAGCCGAGGCACTCATTCGGATTCGCCCCGTAGCCAATCGTGTCCCCGAGGACCCAATACTCGTCAATCCGCTGGCTGCCCAGATAATCGAGTGCCGTCCCGAGCGCCTCCCAGTTGGAGTGAATGTCGGACAAAATCGCATATCGCATCCCTGCACCCTGCTAAAATTTTATCCCAAAACCCTTGAACTCGCCGGTGGGATTCTCCCATTCGGTCTTCACCCCTCGAAGGTAGGAATGAAAAGCGTCCTGAACGGCTTTCAGAAAATCCCGAAGAGACACCTCCTCCCCTTCGGCAACGAGCTCCACCTGTCCGTTGGGAAGATTGCGGGTGTAGCCCGTCACCGGGAAATGCCGGGCAAGTCTTTCCGCCGTGTATCGGAATCCGACCCCTTGCACGGTCCCCGAAAAAAAGGCCCGAAGTCGCTTCGTCATAGCCGATTCCGTTAAAAGGGGTTGGGTGAATTCTCGGGGCGAGAGGATTTGAACCTCCGATCTCGCGGTCCCGAACCGCGCGCTCTGCCAGGCTGAGCCACGCCCCGTGAAAAGCAATGAAAAATGGAGAATGAAAAATTAAAATTGGGGTAGTGAGAATTGTAACACGAGGGGGGTCAAATCGCTAGATGGCGAATGAGCCGGTAGCCATCGATGCAGCGATGCAGTGGCGGGCTCAGGATGACGGGGCGAAGGGAAACGAAAGATTTTATCACAGGCGCGGCCTAAATGGCCAAGTAGTCAATCAGCTGGTCTCGATTTTGACCGAATTCGCCTTCCCACTTCTGAAGAAGGGTTTCGGCGGGCGAGCGGCAGGGTTTGACGATTTCTTCATTCATCCGGTCGAGGTAAATCGATTCGCTCTTCTCGGAATCGCGGGCCTGGCGCCTGAGGCCTTCACAGGCAAGGCGAAAAAGTTCCTGGGCCGCTTCACAAATGGGCATCGAAGCGAGCTGGGCTTTGAGACCTTCCTTCGGAATCGCCCGATAAAGCTTCAAACGGTCTTGGGGGGTGAAATCACGAACCAGGACCCAGGCCTTTTCGCGCACTTCCTCATCGTAAAGGAGCCCCTTCCAAAAGGCGGCCACGGCGGGAATCAAAGGGAGCCGCTGGGCGTCGATGCCCCGGATTTCAAGATAATGTTTAAACCTCGCCTCCGGGAAGGCCGTGCTGAGGTGCAATTCAAAATCTCCCCACGTGGGCCGGTGTTCCCCAATCCCCTTTCTCCCAAACTCCCGGAAGGAGACTCCTCCCATCGGAATCCATTTCCCCTCCCGCACCATAAAAATCATCGGCATCTCGAGAAGATAGTCGACATAATCGCGAAAAGTCCTTCCCTTTTCCGCAAACGGAACCAGAAGCCCGCAGCGGTCCGAATCCGTCTCGCTCCAGATTTGAAGGCGGCGGCTGAGAAAGCCGTTCGGCTTCCCCTGTGAAAAAGGGGCATTGGCAAAAAGGGCGGAGACGATGGAGGTGATGCCGAAAATCACGCGAAATTGCGCCAGCTCCGTCTCTTCATCCGGGAAATCGAGATTGACCTGATTCGTCGCTGTCTGTTTCATCATCTCATGCGCCAAGGGTCCCCGGGATTTGAAATATTCGGCCATTAAAGTGTATCGCCGCTTCGGGACGGAAGGCATCTCTTCGAGGCGGCTGAAAGGATGGGCCCCGACGGAAAGCCAGGCGATTCCCGGAAAATAATTCTCCATCTCCCGAAGTTCGCCGGCGAAAGCAAGAATTTGTTTTTCCATCTCGTGAATATCCGGGACCGGCGGGGCGCTCAATTCGACCTGCCCTCCGGGTTCGAGCGTCACCCAATTCTCCCCCCGTTTCAAGGCAATGATGTGGCCTTCTTCGAGGATGGGCTCATAATGAAAGGTGGCGGCAAGGCGGGAGAGGACGGCTTCAATTCCCCTCGGTCCCAAATAGAGAAGCGCTTGCCCGGTCTGGCGCTCCACGCCGAAAAACTCACATTCAATTCCGACCCGGCGTTCACTCGCCGGCTTGGCGAATTTCTGGAAGAAGGAATAGAGTTCCTCTTCCGACTCAAGGAGCCGAGATTCCTGTTCTCCCGTAAGGGTGCTCATGATATAAAATGTTATCACAATCTCTCGGGCTTGGGGACAGGCACCTTCGCCTCTCAAACAAAATGAAACGATTCGCCTTCGTGATGGACCCCTTGGAAAAACTCGATCTTCCCTGGGACACCTCGCTTTGTCTCCTCAGAAAACTTCACGGCCGGGGCCACGAGACTTATCTTTTTCTCCCCTCCTCCCTGGCGCTCGAATCCGGCCATGTCACAGGCCGGGGGCGCCCGATTTCTCCCGCCGGGGAAAATCGATACCGGCAGGGGCCGAGCCAAAGGTTAGATCTCGCAGCCTTCCAGGTGGTCCTGATTCGGAAAGACCCTCCCTTTGACGCAAATTATCTGGCACTCACCTACCTTCTCGAACCTTTGGCGGAAGAAACCTTCGTGGTCAATCATCCCCGGGGCATCCGGAATGCCAATGAGAAGCTTTTCGGACTCACTCTCCCCCGAGGGTCTCCCGCCACGCTGGTTTCATCCGACCCCGAGGAGATCCTCGAGTTCCAAAAAAGGCTCCGTTCCGATCTCGTCCTGAAACCGCTCTACGAAAAAGGGGGGAAGGGAATCCGCCTTTTGCCCCGAAAAGGCCGCGGACGCTTGGAGATTCTGAATCGCGCAACGAAGGGAAAAAAGGAAGTCTGGGTCGCCCAGCAATTCATCAAAGTGCCGAAGGGGACCGGCGACAAACGCATCCTGCTTTGGAAGGGAAACATTCTCGGGGCCTTCTTGCGAATTCCTCGCAGGGGAGAATTCCGGACGAACCTCACTCTGGGCGCCCGTTTCGCTCCCTGCCGCATTACGACAGAAGAAAGAAGGCTCGTTAGGGACCTAAAGTCTCCCCTATTGAAACAAGGGCTCGATTGGGTGGGCATCGATGTCCGTGGCGGAAAACTTATTGAGACGAACGTCACGAGTCCTGCCGGGCTCGTAGAACTCGATAAACTGTACGGGGAGAATTCGACGGCCACGTTCGTGCGAGATCTCGAGAGGACGTAGGCGGGTATTCGTCATGGTTGCGGGCTCCCCGGCCGCCCCAGCCGGGGAGGCCGCCCCGGCCGAGAAATTCAATGGACGGAGCTTAAGAAATCCCCATTCTTCTGGGCGAGAGGGAACTCCAGGAGAAAGGTCGTGCCGAGGCCGGGAAAGCTCGAAGCCATAATCTTCCCGTGGTTTTTGGCCACAAGTTCCCGACTAATGTAAAGCCCCAGGCCATTTCCTCGGCCGTCCGGCTGGGTGGTGTAAAAAGGCCGAAAGAGACAAGTGAGTCTTTCCGGGGGAATCCCGGGTCCGGTATCTGAAAGGCCAATCACGGCCTGCGGTTCTTCCTCCGATGAGAGGCCAAGCTGCCCTCGAATCACGAGTTTTCCCCCCGCTTTCATCGCCTGCAGGGCATTTTTAGAAAGGTGGTACAAGACTTCTTTAAACTCATTCGGGTCGCAGCGAATCGCCGGGAAATCGTCACGGAGGCGGTTCACGATCTCCGCCCCGTCTAAGACGCCTTCCTTCCCAAGAAGCTCAAGCGTATGCCCCCACGCCTCTTTGACTGAAACTTGACAGAGTTCGGTCAGGGTTCTTTTTTCTGCTCTGAGGGCAAACCCGAGCCGTTTTGTAATCCCAAGCGCACGATCTGCCTGAGAACAGGCTTTCCTCAGGACCTCCTCCGCCCGCCTCAAGCCTTCTTCTCCCTTTTCAATCCTTCCCTCTTCCACCTGCACGAGATGAGACTCAATCATCCCTTTAATGGAGTAAAGGAGGCTCACAATATTATGTTGAAGCTCGAGCATCACCCATCACCTTCCTGTCTGAAAACGTTTACACAGGCCCGCAAAAAAATTTAGGCCGACTCCCGAACCACAATTCGGGGAGCAAATTTCACGTGGAGCGGGTCTCCGAGCTTCCCTTCCGCAACCTCCAGAAGAATCCTTGCTGCCTGCTCGCCCATGGAGTGCAGGAGCTGCTCGACCGTGGTCAAGGAGGGCGTCGAAAACTCTCCCTTCTCGATCCCATCGTATCCCATCACGGCCATTTCTTTCGGACAACTTATCTTTTTCTCCTGGACTGCCTTCAGGCATCCCAAGGCCATCTCGTCATTCGAACAAAGGATTGCTTCGGGCTCCTCGGTCTCCTGCAAAAGGGCCCGGGCCTGACGATAGCCCTCCTCAGCATTGTAAGCGGAGCATTCTCGGACCCATTCGGGCCGCACGGCCAGTCCCGCCTCGGCCATCGCCTTTTCAAAACCGGCAAATTTATCGTGCGCGTCAATCGAGGGGACCGTCACCGTCTCCACCCCTTTCCCAAACCGGATGAGCGTCGGTCCTTTGAGGAAGGCGATTTTTTTCTTTCCCTTCTCAAGGAGATATTTCGCCGCCATTTCCATTCCCTGAGCCACATCACAGTAAACAAAGTTCGCCTGGACTTTCGGGTCATAGTCATTGAAAAGCATGATGGGCAGATGCTTAGAACAATTTTCAATCAGCTGAACCAAATTGGGGTGGATTCGCCAGGTGAGGATAAAAAGGCCGTCAATCGCATATTCCTGAAGGATTTCCTCCACATCTGTGTATTCTTTCTCCTTGAGGAGGATGATTTGGAGCCGATAGGAGGACTCATGAATCCCGTCCAGGATTCCTGAGAGGAGATGGGTGTGATAACGGGAATTAAAGATATCCTTCGAGTGGGAGGTCAGGAGCCCGAGCTGGTAACTTTTCTTTCCCCGCATCCCCCGTGCCAAGGGGTTTGGGAAATACTTGAGGCCTTTGACCGCCTTTTCAATCCGGCGCCGTGTCGTCTCGGCAACATAGGAGGCCCCGGAATTGGGGTTGAAGTACCGGGAGACTGTCCCGATGGAAACCCCAGCCGTCCGAGCAACATCTTTGATGGTGACCTTTGACATTTTTCCGTTGAAACGTTCCCTTATGGAAACGTTTCCCTTTGCCGGAAATATGCCACATCTTGCTCGAAAATCAAGGCCGCAAACCAGATATTTTTTTGATGCTAACTTATTTGATGATAAGAAGTAACAATCATTACCGCGTGACCGAACCTGCTACCAAAAGCTAGATTTTGGCTGAAACCTTAGCATTCCTATACAAGGTGACGTACGATGGCCTCTGAATTTCTCAGGGCAAGGGCCATGATGGTGAGCTGGGGATTGTAGCCGATTGAGGTGGGAAAAAGGCTCGCATCGGCGATGAAGAGATTCTCCATTCCGTGAACTTTTCCGAAAGAATCCGTCACGCTCGTACGAGGGTCGGGTCCCATCCGGCAACTTGACAGTTGATGAGCCGAATAAAAAACCATCCGATTCGGCTCGAGGGGCAGCCGGTCAATGACACCCAGATCCTTCTCTCCCCTCAGGACCGGGCCCTCGCTGTGATTCAAGTAAACCTTCTCAGCGCCGGCGGCGAAATAGACCCGCGCAGAAAGTTTCATCCCTTCCCTGACACTCTGCCAATCCCTCGGATGGAAGCGGTAGCGGACCGACAGGGCCCCGTTTCTCGAAACTCGAATTTCGCCCTGCGGTCGGTCTCTGACCATGATGTAATGGATTGAAAAACGATCATACTCCCGCATCCTTTCCCCGTGCGGAAAACCAAAGCTTGGGAGACAGAGAGAAATCAAGATGGGGTGAGCCCCGATTCCTTCCAAAAGGAAACCCGTTTTTTCCTCTTCCGAGAGGCAATCGACGTATTCGCACTGTGGGATTCCTTCGTAAAACCGAATTCGCTCCGGCATGAGCCCCACATTGCCAAGAATCGGGTGGAGCGAAAGATGCCGACCGACATTCGGATTGAAACGCCCAAATCCATTCTTTAGGAGGAGACTGGGCGTGCTGATTCCGCCGCCGGCCAAGACATAGATCTTGGCTCGAACGGCAACCTCCCTTTTTAGCTCGCGAGTCTGGGGGTCGCGCTCTGAGGCGATGACCGCGGTGATCTTCGAGCCGGTCCTTTGAATCACTTTCGCCTCGTTATTCGCGAAGATTTGAGCGCCCGCTGCTTCGGCCTTGGGAAGATAGGTCAAGGTCATGTTTCTCTTCCGGTCGTAAGCGCAGCCACAGTAACAGAAGCCGCACCCGATGCAATCGTTACGATTATGTTTGAACCGCCTCGGGTGGAGCCCAAGCCGGAGAGCGCCTTGATGAAGCACCCAGTCGTTCCGGCTCACTTCTTCGTCTCGGATCGGGGCGACCGAAATCTCTTGTTCGACATTCTCATAATAGCTCGCCATTTCGTCGGGACCCATCTTCTCAATCCCAAGATCCCGCCAGTCCGTCAGGGTCGCCCGAGACGCCCGAAAGCAGATATTGTCATTGACCAGCGTCGTCCCCCCCACTCCCTTGGCGTGAAGAATGATGATCGATTGGTCCTCGGTCGCCCGCATTCCAGCGTCTTCGTACACCCGGGGGAAAATCTCTCTCTCTTTTTGGGTGAAGTCATACTTTGTGAGGCGTTCTCCCTTTTCGAGAACCACCACCCGGAGGCCGCTTTCCGCCAGCTCTTTTGCGACCACGGCCCCGCCGGCGCCCGAGCCGACCACGCAGACGTCCGAATCGATCTCAGTCAGGGATTTGGATTCCTTTTCCTTCGAAATCATGCGGATATCCTCGGGTGAGCCACGGTCCTCGGTAACCGATTCCGGGCCAACTCTCTTCCGAGCCGTAGAAGGCGGCGAGGGCCGAGCGCTTGAGCGCTTGAAAACCAGTTCTCTTAATCGGCAGCCGACTCCGCTCCCAGTCTGCAAGGTAACGGTCTTTCTCTTCTTGACTCATTCGTGTGAAGCGTTTGAACCGGAAGCCCAAAAAGCCCAAAATCGGAGCTCCGAATTCAAAGACATAGAGGAGGAGTTTCATCTCCTTCGCCATCTCTTTTCTGACGCCGGCAAGAACGGATTCAATTTTCAGGGCAAGGTCCATCCCAAATTTTTCACTCGCCTCGGGGACAATCCGTTCGACCGCCGCCTTGAGGATTTTGTACTCGAGTGAACTTAAAACCTGAAGAGGGAGGGCCGTTTTAGTGTCGGACATAGCCGTGATTCCGGTACCACTTTACTGCCTTCTCGAGGGTCTTTTCAATAGGCGTGGTTCGGTAACCAAGTTCTCGGACGGCCTTGGAGTTGTCGCAGCTCAAAAACGTGCGGCAGAAATTGAGGCCCTCGCTCGAAAGAAGCGGCTTATGTCTCACCCATTTTGCAGATCCTTCGTCGAGGTAGACGAAACCCAAGAGCAAGGGGTAAGGAATTCTAAGAAAGGGCGTTTGAAGGCCCGTGATTTTCTCGAGGATCTCGAAAATCTCTTTGAGGGAATAGTGCTCTTTGTTGCAGAGGATGTAGCGCTCTCCGATTCGCCCCTTCTCGACGGCCCGGAGGTGGCCTTGAGCGACATCGTCGACATCGGCGACACACCAGAGGGCGTCGAAATAGCCGGGATAAACCCGATTCAGAAATTTAACTATCACTTCTCCTGAAGGGGTAGGCTTCGAGTCTCTTTCGCCCAAAACAATTCCGGGGTTCACGACGACGGCCGGGAGACCGTCTCGGGTGGCCTGAAGGACTAGTCTTTCCGCCTCGTGCTTCGTACGAGCATAATGGCTATTGAATTGTCCCTCTTGATAAGGGGTCTCTTCATTGGAGAGGCCGTCTTCGGATTTTCCAATCGTGATGATCGAGCTCGTGTAAACCAATCGCTTGACGCCCGCCTTCTTGGCGGCGCACAAGACGTGACGCGTCCCATCAATGTTGACCTTGTCAATGGCGGGCGCGCTCCTCTTCCACCAAGGAAAAAATTCATAGACTGCTGCCGCGTGGTAGACGACGTCGATTCCCCGCATCGCCTCCTTCAAACCTGAAAGATATTGGATATCTCCCGGGTGGGCCTGGACGGGCAGGCCTTCAAGATTGGGATATCGAGGGCTTCGTTGCCGAACAAGAACATGAACTTCATCGCCCCTTTTGAGGAGCGCCCTGACGAGCGCCGATCCGACAAACCCTGTCGCCCCCGTCACGAGGACTTTGTCCATAAACGGCGCGCGACCGCTCCTAGGGTGCGTAACCCACGTGAATGAGGGCAGCCTCCATCACTTCGCTGAAGACCGGAGCCGCGACCGTTCCTCCATAATAAAGGGGACGGGGGTCATCCACCACGACCACCATCGAAAGGAGAGGATAATCGGCCGGCGCAAATCCAACAAAGGACCCGACAAAATTTGAATGAGAGTAACCCCTTCGGTGACCAAGCGTTTTTTGAGCGGTCCCGGTTTTCCCCGCCACGGGAACGCCTTTGACCCGTGCGTTTTTCCCCGTCCCCTCTTCGGTCGCACGCCAGAGAATCTCCTTTAACACCTCCGCCACCGGCGGTTCAAGCTGAGGAAATTCCCGAGCGGGAAGCGTTCTCCGGAGCGTCACACCGTGGACGTCTTCGACCCGTTCGATGACAAAGGGTTTCACCAGAATTCCCCCGTTGGCAATAAAAGCAACCGCCCGAGCTAACTGGACCGCGGTCACCATCACTTCCTGTCCGATGGGAATCGCGACCGGAGAGGTCTTTGACCACTCAGAAGGGGGCCGAATAAATCCGGGTGCTTCGCCGTCAAGGTCAATCCCTGTCTTCTCGGCAAACCCAAAGAGCTTCACGTAGTGGTGGAGTTTGTCATTCCCAAGGCGAGCGGCAAGTTTAGCGGTCCCGATGTTGCTCGACTTAATGATCACTTCGGGAAATGTCAAGAGCCCGTAGGGGTGCACATCGTGAAGGGTTTTATTTCCGTATCGCCACTCCCCCTGTTCACAATTTATCTTTTCCGTGAGGTCGACCTTCCGCTCGCTCAGAAGTCCGGTGGCGGTCACAATTTTGAAGACCGACCCCGGCTCGAACATGTCCGTGAGGGCTCGGTTCCGGTAATTTTCAAACGGGTACTCGCCCGGGGAATTTGGGTCAAAGGTGGGACGCGTGGCCATCGCGAGGATTTCTCCGTTGTACGGATTCATTAAGATCGCCGCGGCCCCCTTCGCTTTCCACTGGCGATACGCCCGGTCAAGCGCCCTTTCCGTGATGTATTGGAGGTAGCGGTCGATCGTGAGGACAACGCGATGCCCATCTAAGGCGGGGACGAGCCGTTCCTCGTAGGCCTTAATCTCTCGGCCCAACGCGTCCCGGCGGCTGTAACGTTTCCCCGGTTTGCCGGCGAGCTCCTCGTCAACCCCCCGCTCGATCCCTTCGATTCCTTTCGTGTCCACGTTCGTGAAACCGAGCACATTCGCCAGAAGCGGTCCATCCGGATAAAAGCGTTTGTATTCATAAACAATCCCGAGCGCCGGGTGTCCGAGGGCTTCGACCCGCTTCGCCTCTTCCGAGCTCACCCGACGCTTAATCCAAACGAAGGCCTTGTCTCGACCCACCAGAGAGCGCACCTTGGAGGGGGAGAGGGAGAGAAGACGGACAAGTTCCGCTGCCACAGACTCTCTTTCCTCCTCCCCAAGAATCCGGGGGGCGGCATAGATCGAGGGAATTTTCAGGTTCGTGGCGAGGGCGTGGCCATTTCGGTCAAGGATCGCCCCCCGGAGCGGCGGAATATCAATGACAAGACGATGCTGTTTCTTGGCGAACTCAGCGAGGGTCGAATGATGGAGTAAAGAAAGCTGAACCATTTGAAACAACAGGGTCAGAAGACCGAGGACTAACAAAATCTGAACGAGCCAAAATCGGCTCTCCGAGATCCGGGTCGCCCTTACTGTTCCGTACGGGCCTGGGCGATTTGGATCCACTGCCCGAAGAAGTCAAAAAAGTTAGGCGAAGGGGGCGGGAGGGGAAGCGCCTCGAGGGGTCGAGTTACATCAGATTCCGGGATCCGGAGCAGTCGAATTTCCTTCGGTAACGTGAAGGAAAGAGACATTTGTTTCAGCCGGGCCTCAAGGGACTGCGGGGAACGAAGCCGGGCCACTTCGAAATTGAGCCGCCTGAATTCTTCCGCCTTCTGGGAAAGCTCCGATGATTTTTCATAAAGGGCGTAAGAGACCTGAAGAATTTCTACCCTCTCGTGGACATAGAGCAGGAGTGCGCCGGTCACGATTGAAAACCCAAATAAAATTTTACCGAGACCCCTCATCCTTTTCTCATCCCCCTCAGTTTCGCGCTTCGTGCGCGGGGATTCTCTCGGATCTCTTCCCAGGTCGGTTGAACCGGTTTCGGCGTCAGAATTTTACCCCGTTCTTCCTTTTCCCATTCGCGAAAGGTTTGTTTCACGATCCGATCCTCAAGCGAATGAAACGTAATCGCGGCGAGCCGTCCGCCCCGGCCAAGCGCTTCGAAGGCTTTGGGAAGCACGGTTTCGAGCGCCTCGAGTTCTTGATTGACTTGGATTCGCAGCGCCTGAAAAACCCTGGTCGCCGGGTGCCTCCGACCGAAACGAAAGCGTCCCGGGACGGCCCCTGCCACAATTCGAGCCAATTCCCCCGTAGTCTCGATCGGCTTCCCTTGTCTCTCCTGACAAATCGCGGCGGCGATTCGTTTTGCCCACCGTTCTTCGCCGTAACGCCGAAAGATGGTTTCCAGCTCCCTTTGAGAAAGATCATTCACAAGATCCCGGGCTGTCCTTCTCCCTTCGGGATCCATCCGCATATCAAGCGGCCCCTCTTTCAAAAAGCTGAATCCGCGCCGAGCGTCCTCTAATTGTTCGCGAGAGGCACCGACATCTAATAATACGGCATCGACCGTTTCAAGATTTAGACCGGCCAGGATTTCGTCAAGGTAGACGAAGTTGCTGTGAATGAGTTCAACATGAGGAAAGGATGCAAGATTGATTCTGGCCCGTTCAATCGCTTCACGATCCTGGTCGATCCCGATCAACCAGCCTTGAGGACCGAGCCGCTTCAGAATCCCACCGGCGTGTCCTCCGCTCCCGACGGTCAGATCGACGATCCGCTTGCCCGGCCGAGGATCCAGGAGCCTTAAAACTTCCTCCTGGAGAACCGGTTCGTGCCGCCTCGCCTCAAGGGGCGACGAGCCCATCCACGCCGGCCCGTGCCAACGTCCGGTGAACGATCTGAGAGGGGTTGGTAAACCGCACCCCTGTTCCGTTCCCGAGCCGTTTTAAACGGTCAAGGAGCATTCCCAATCCCGCGAGACTGACACGTCGCGTGGCGGTGAGATCGAGCAAGAGAACCTTCGGATGCTGATTGAGGAGTCGAGTGAGACGGGATTTCATGCGGACGATCTCCGCCGCGTCCAGCGCATCGGGAAAGTGGAGCACGTTCACGGAATTCTCTCCCCTTAAACGGTGAGACATTTTCACCTCCTATTCCTCTTTTGATTCATCATTCCTTTCCAGTGATTAATTTTTCGGCCAGGTCCTCAAAGCTTCCCTGATTGCTCTTGAAAAATTCCTGCCATTTCTCCTTCGCCCAGATCTCAATCCGATCCGAAACTCCGATCAGGATGACGTCTTCCTTAATTTCCGCGTAGTGCTTCAAATAATCGGGAATCAGGATCCGTCCCTGTTTGTCACAGACACACTCGCCCGCACCGGAAAAATAAAGCCGATTGAATTTTCTCGCCTCGCTCCGCGTGAAAGGCATCTCACGAAACTTTCTCTCCTGACTCTTCCACGCCTCCTCCGTAAAAACGAAGAGACATCGGTCGAGGCCCCGTGTGATGTAAAACTTTTCCGCATAGTGCTCCTTGAGCACCTCGCGGAATTTGGCGGGGATAATGACCCGTCCCTTATTGTCGAGTGAATGAGCGTATTCTCCGTAGAACATCGCCGATTACCACAATCCCCCACATTTCACCACTTTATACATCGGCGGCAGTATAAAGAGGCTTCAACCCCTTGTCAATAGGGATATTGCGGCAGGCACCGGAGGGCTGGGCTTAAGTCTGAACTACGGCTTGAGAATCGCTAGAACGGGTGGCACGGGCTGTCTTGCAGGACTCCGGCTACCAGCACCCTGTTCGATAAATTCGTACCCTGTTTTGGCCCCCTCACCCTCCCCTCTCCCCCAAATGGGGGAGAGGGGAGGGGGAAACCGGTCGCGAATTTGTCGAACGCGGTACTAAGTCCTGGTGCAAAAGTTCGTTGGCCTTACCGCGCTACGCCGAGAAGGTGTTCTCGCGAGAGGACTGCTGCAGTTTGAGGCCAGTGTCAATTGACAGGGAGATTCGAGGGGTTACTTAGGAAGGAGTCAGTCGACGTAAAGAATGCGGGAGCAGTTTTCGCAGATGACGAGGCTTTCTTTGAGCCTTAACTCATTCAGGAGCTGGGGGCGGATTTCGATTCGGCAGGCACTGCAGGTCTCCCCGTCCACGGGAACGAGACCCAGGCCCTCCTTTTTTTCGATGATCCGGTCGTAGAGCTCACGGGCTTCGGCGGGGACCTGAGCGGCGGCGGACGCCCGCCTTTCTGAGGACTGGCTTAAATTGGATTTGAGTTCCTCAGCTCGGGCGGTCAGTTCTCGCTTTTTCTCCTCAAAATCCCTTTCCAGCTGAGCCAGACGAGCTTTTTCCTCCCGGGTTTCTCCCTGAAGGCGATCCATCTCATCGAGAATCGACAAAATGGCATCCTCCAGCATCGAATTATCGGCTTTCAGGGAATCAATTTCTTTTTGGAGGGAGGCGTATTCTTTGTTCGTCTTGACCTGAGAAAGTTGGTTGTCATATTTCCGAATCAGCGTCTCCTTCTCGCTTAACTCACCCTCCTTTTGGCGTTGACGGATCTGGGCCTCTTTGAGTTTCGCCTCGAACTCCTGCATGCGGGATTTTTCTTGTTCTAATTCCCTTGACAACTGATGAATCCTTTCCGGGATGGTGTCAAGTTCGTGGCGCAGGGCGTAAATCTCGCGGTCGATTTCTTGGACCTTTTTCAGAATCTCAATGCTTTCGTGAACTCCCATAGCTTTCACGGAGTGCGATTGTAACGAAGGGGGTGGGTAACCACAAGGGATTTGTCGCTGGCGATTTGTCGCTGGCGTCGGCACTCTTCCCCTATTTACCAGCGAGCGAGAGCTAACGATCTTGGCAGGCGTCAAGTTCAAGCTGAATAAATTCACTCAGCTCTTCACGGCTCAGACGACTCCAAGAGACTTCGGGACAGGAGGCGGGCCATGATCCGGACGATCCCTCGGGAGATCGAGGAGGAGGTTGTGGAATGCAACGGGTCATCTCTTCGACCCAGAGAGCCGTTTCCAAACCTGAGGTCCCGACCTGATATCGGAAAAGACGGATCGAAAGGCGCGTCAATTCGAGAAGCTCTTTCACCCCTGACTCGAAATGGGGGGCGGCAAGAATGGCAATCATCTCGAGCGGAAAGAGGGATTGGATTCGACTTGCCTTTCCGAGGTAATTCGGAATTTCCTCTCGTGAAAAAGGGACGAGCGCAAGCTCGATCCAGAGAAGATAGTTTCCATCGCGGAAGAAAAGGGAATGCGGCGACTTAAGACACTCATCGCCGACGTCCAGAGGACGGGCCCGAGGGAAGAGCCGCACGGTAGCTTCCTGAAGGAGCGCCGATACAACCGGCAATTCACGCAGAGAATCAGGCTGGGCAATGAAGACGTTAGACATGCAGGCCTCGGGGCTCGCGACCCTGAAAGGTGTTCTGAAACCAAGACCAAAAGAGGCGCTTCTCGGGAGAAAGGGGCCGGGCGAGTCCTTCTGAAGAAAGGACCGGGGCCGGGTTGAAATCCAAGGGGTCCTCCTGAGAAACCCAACTCCTTTCTCTTTTTTCCGGAAAGGCCAATCCTCCCAGCCAAGCGGGAGAGAGGCCGAGAAACCGAGACGTAATGAGGGAGAACCGCTCAAAAAAGAATTCCCGCTCGCGGGGCGACGAAGAGGGCCCTCGAAAGAGAAGAAAAAATTCGATCTCCCGGTTCAAATGCCAGAAAATTTTCATCATCCGATAGGCCTCTTGGAGACTGTCGCCGTCCGCCGGGGAAAAAAGAACCATTCGATCGAGTAAGCGAGCAATCCGAGCCAGCGACCGAAACTGGGACGGTTCGAAATCAAGGAAAATCAGAGAAGGAAGGGAGGTCGCGCCTTCGGCCACCGAAAGGCGGCCCTCGGGGAGGGGACCCTTGGACTCGGTAAATGACCAGAGCGATTGATGTGACAGGACCAGCCGGGAAATTTTAGAATTCAAAAGTTCGAGCGAAGGGAACGGCTCTGAAGCCCTTAAGGGAGAGCGATGGTGGCCGGGGGTAATCGAGACGAGCGAGGCAGCCAGATTGACCTGTCGGACCAGCTCCGAGGCAAAGAAGGCATTCGCAAGAAAAGCGTCGCCTTCGTGATCGGGGACACAGACGGTCAGAAATTGCACCTCAAAAAGCGCCTGAAGCGGGGGGCGGCATAAAAGGGTTTGAGGGGCGGGGTCTTGAAAAAGGGAGGAAAGGTCCTGAAGTCCTCGCTTCAACTTTTTGACCCCGCTACCTCCCGACGGATTCATCAACAACTTGTCCCATTCCCCCTTGGCTCGAAAGCCCCCTCTTTCACCTCAACGTACGAGTCTTCGGTCCCGAAAGGATTCTCTTTCTGCCCAAGCGCCGCCGGGTCAATTTTCCATTCCCCATCGACTAAGTATTTGTAGCGATAACTCCCTTTGTTGAGAGTGACCACCCGCTGCCAGAGTCCTTCTCCATTCCGCCGAATCAGAGGTTCCCCGACCCATTGATTAAAGTCACCCGCAAGGAGGACTTCTTTCGCCTGCAGATCGAGGTATTGGAATAAGATCCCACCACAAACCTTCCGGGTCCCCTGAAAGACCCGCCATTTCTCCTCGGGTCGGGAAGACTCGCGGGATTCTTCCCATTTCCACCCCCGTTCAAGGACCTCGGTCGCCAAACTCATATGGTCCCGGTATCCGACGGACTCCGAATCGTAGTCGACAATACTTAAACCCGCGCCGGCGGCCTCCCGCAAGGTCACGTTCTCATGGATGACACTGTGAAAAACCCGTTCTTTAAAATGTTTCCTCACCTCTTCATAGACCTCCTGAGAAAAATGGTTCCGCCGCTCAAAAAGCGTCAGGAGCGCATTCAGGCGGTGGGGTCTCCCCCGTTTCTCGGCAACCTGTTTTAAGGTCTCCGAAATCTTGGCCAAGCCGTGAAGCGAAAAGAACGAAGGCTCGATCGGAATAATCACCTCCTCCGCAACCGTCAGCGCATTGAGGGTCAACAGGCCTAAATTGGGCGGGCAATCGATGAAGATGAAATCGAAAGGCTCGGTCCGGGGAACCGAGAAAAGAAGGAGATACTTCAGCTGTTTTTCTCTCTGGGGGTGATTCGAGAAGATTTCTTCGAATCGGTGCAGCCTCAGGTCGCCGGGCAAAAGGACGAATCGCGCGCTCATCCGGAGGGCCACCTCCTCCCAAGATGATTTTCTCTCCTCTTCGGGCAAGAGGAGGTCGCATAGCGTCCGCTCAAGCTTCTCCGGAAGAATCCCAAGCCCCAGGGTCGTGTGGGCCTGGGGATCCAAGTCCACCAGGAGAACTCTCTGATTGAGCCGGGCGAGTGAGGCACCCAAATTGATGGTGGTGGTAGTCTTCCCGCACCCGCCTTTTTGATTCGCGACGGCAATAATTCTCATAAAGGCGAATGAAGCCGGTCACGACTTGCTTAGTTTATCGACGGAAGTCGTGCTCGGATTTAGAGAAGATCGGAAAAGAGGGCTGGGGAGCCTGTCAGACGGTCGGTTCTGAAGAAAGGGTCTTAAAACGGTCCCCGTCCGCAAAGTAGGTGAGGTACCAGCGAACTTGGGGGTATTGATTCATGAGAAAATGCGCCTTTTCGGGGCCCAGGACGAAGAGGCTGGTCGAGAGGACGTCGGCAAGAAGCGCCGATGGCGCGATGACCGAAACGGCGACCGTTTGATGGGCCGGATAACCGGTCTGGGGGTTGAGGATGTGGGAATAGCGGTGGCCATTCACCACGAAGAAATTTTCATAATCTCCGCTCGTGGCAATCGCCTCGTTGACTAAAGTTATGACGCGAAGCGTCCGCGTTGGGTCGCGGGGGTGAAGGATCCCCACGCGCCACGGCTTGCCGTCGGGTGAGTTTCCAAACGCGGCAATCGTCCCGCCCACGTTCACGAGGGCCGAATCAATTCCTTCCTTTTTCAAGAGCTCCACCACACGATCGCAGGCATAACCCTTCGCAATCCCCCCCAGGTCAATTCCCATTCCCGCCGCTTGGAAGCTCACCTCTCTTTTTTTAGAATTCAGGGTGAGCTGTTTCACGTTCACACGTGCTAGGAGGCTCTGGATTTCTTCAGCCCGAGGCAGGTGAGGTTCGCCTTCGTAAAAACCCCACAACTTCATGAGGGGGAAAACCGTGATGTCAAACACACCGCCACTCACCTCAAAAAACTCAACCGACTTCTGAATCACCTCGAAGGTGTCGGGCGAGACTTTCTGAGGCGCCTCAAATCCCTTTTGGTTCGTTCTCGACACCTCGCTCGTCGTTTTAAAATGGCTCATCTTCTCATCGACGTCATGGAGGATCTGAAACGCGCGGTCGAGGAGCCGCTCCCGGTCCGCCTTCTCTTTCCCCAGAACCACCACCTCGTTAAACACCCCCATCACCATTTCCTGCCGGCGGGAACTGGGTGGTTGAGAGCAGCCCGTCAAGAGGAGAACCCCGAGAAGGAAACAAGGAAGGAGGAAAATTCGGCCTCTCACTTCAGGCCTCCCTCTCCCTGAAATAGGCCTCGTGGATGACGTTCAACGCCTTGCGGACTTGAGCGTTCATTGAAATGACCGAAATCGTTGCTCCCGAAATCGAGGTCATGTCCTGATTGATTCGAACGGGGTCTTGCAATCCCTTTCCCGCATACTGATGGAGAAACCTTTTTCTTTTAACGTCCGCACCGTGACTCTCTCGATAAACGAGAACCAGAACTTCTTTAATCCTGCCCTCCGGCCCGACCACCACCATGGAGGTAATCGGCCGAAATTTTCCGAGCTCTTCGCCGATGACCGCATAGCCGGCCACGCTTCCTTGTTTCATCCCCTGATAAATCAAGAAGGCCTCCTCGTGAAGGGGATGCCCAACAGCCTTCGCGACCCGCTCGCGCGCTTCGGGATCTAAACGGACGAACTCTTTCTTAATCTCTTCGGCGCTGGGAAAGGCCTCCTCGAGCGCTTCATCCGTTGTGTAATAAACTTCGTTCCGGACATTCCAGGCCGGTTCCTCTTCCAGACTCTCTCCGTAGACGAACGAAGGGGTTACGAGCATGAAACAGCCCAAAAGAAGAAATCGCAGGGAAAGATGCCAGCGAGACAAAATCCGGCGGTTAACAGGCTGCTTGATAAATTCGTATCCAGTTCCAACCCCCTTACCCTCCCCTCTCCCCCTCTGGGGGAGAGGGTTAAGGGTGAGGGGGACGTCGGCCGGGGATTTGTCAAACGCCGTACTAATGGCGAATCGGACCGGCCGTCCTGGCCTTTCCGTGGCAGCGGGAACAGGCTCCGAACATCTTGTGGCTGTGGTAGCTGATGACGAAATTTTCCCGTTTCGCAACCGCTTCCTGGAGCCGCTCGATCTGGGGATTTTCAAATTCAATAATCCGGCCGCAGCGGATGCAGATGAGATGGTCGTGGTGCGGCCGTTCCACCATGCGCTCGTAATATTTCTGACCCTTCCCAAAGTCGTGTTCCTCGACGACCTTCTCCTCGACCAACAGATTTAACGTGCGGTAAACCGTCGCCTTCGAAATCGCCTTCCCCTGCCGGTGAAACCTTTCCCAAAGCTGGTCTGCGGAGAAATGTTCTCCCGCTTTCGCCGAAAGAATCTTCTCGACAATTTTCTGACGCGGCAGGGTCAGTTTAAAATCTTTTTTCAGAAGCCGTTGCCGGAGGCTGCTCAGGGTGACTGGGTTGGGAGCCATAGGGGTGCAAGAAAGCTTGCGTTACTCAACCACTGTGCGCTAAAGCGCACAGGTTGGGTCGCCGACTCGAAGTCGGC